>JAPLXT010000020.1 GCA_026395935.1 Candidatus Nomurabacteria bacterium
TAACAGCACTACAGTTAAGAAATAGTTTTATGATAACAAATATATACTCTGTAATAATTTCAATCTTCTCAGTTATATCTGGTATATTTATATCTTATTACTTCAATCTTTCAACAGGAGGAACAATAGTCCTATTAATGCTCGGTATTTTTTGTGTAGTTATACTTAGTAAAAAATATTTTAAAATATAATTATTTATTAACTACAACTTTGTTTATTTCGTAAATTTTAGAAACAGAATAATGAGCCGAGAAACTGATATCTTTTGCGTTTGCAATATATGGGTCACGCATTAGATATTTACCATTACTTCCACTTGTTAGAACGACGAAGTGTGTTCCACCGTAAGCATGGACACCAACAACAATAGGATTACCAGTTGCTAAAGTTGTATCTATTGTTGTGACTTTGCGGGTTGCACTTATACTATCAACATAAATAGTAAACATTAAATAGGCAGGATAATATGTTGCAAAATTATCTGGATTTGAATTAATAGTTTGTGGTGTGACATCAGTATAACCATAATGTGTCATGACCATTGCCATTGAAGTTACAAGACAGCCATCGCTTGCAAGCCGAAACTTCGTACCATTAAGCGAATTATTCCCCCAGAGACTATCCCTTTGGTTATAATAGCAACCCCAAGTATCACAGCTTGTTTGATTTGAAAGAAGCTTAGAGCCACCAGCATTTTGAGCAAAAGCTGAGAAGCTTGCAAGCTGTGTTTTGGCGCTAGCTAGTAAAGCTTTGTATTTTGATTCTTTTGCGTTTGTTTCCGTAAGAAGTTCGTCTTTAGCTTTCTTAGTGGAGAGTAGGGATAATTGTTGCAGGGTTAGTTTTTGCTTTTGAGATGTTAGCGTGTCTTGTTTTTGTTTAGTTTTATTTTGTGAATCAGCTAGCTCACTTTTTTGTGTTTGTAATGTATGAATTTTATCATTAATCGCTTTTTGTATTTCTAAAATATTATTTACATCTCCCAAAACCTCTCCGATAGTTCCTACTGAAAGTAACAATTGAGGTATGGATTGATCATTTTCAGATTCATAGAGATCTCGGAAATATTTTTCTAATATATCTTTATTATTACTAATAGTTTTTTGTGTATCTGTGATATTCAAACCGATTTGTTGTATTTGAAGTTTAGTTGTGTTTATCTGTTTTTCTGTAACAAATATCTGCGTTTCAATCTTTTTACGTTGAGTAGTTAATGTATTAATTACTGCTTGAAGAGTTTTCTTATCTGCCCCGACTTTTGTAAGTTCAGATTGATATTCAGCAATTTTTTTATTAAGATCAGTTATCTGTTGAGTATTAACATTAATTGAATTTTGTAAGACAGTATTAGTTGTTGTCGTAGCATAAACCTTGTAACTATGTAAAAAAATAATAGTTATAAAAATAATTATTAAACAAAGGAATATTAAAATCTTAAATGTTCTTATAAGCCATTTCAAAATTATAAGTTTATAATTTCTTTCTTTCATTATATAAGTATTACTTCTCAAACATCCTAGTAATTCTCTCTTCTCAATATCACTCCCATCTCTTAATACATATCTAGCATATCCTCGTATATCAATACTTGGTATACTGACTTTTTCTTTCTTACCTAAAAAGAAATTCTGTAAATTAGTAAACTTCTCAACATCAGCTTTTATTTTTTCTTTAATTTGTATCTCATTAATATCAATCTTTTCTATTAACTCTTCAAATTGTTTTAGAATATCTTTTTCTTCTGTATAGCCACATTTACAATCAGCACCTCTTGCTTTCGTACAACCATAATAAACATATCTTGTAATTGTTCCATTTTTGTATTTTTTAAACTTCTCATCGGCACATATTCCAGATCCGCATAGTCCACAAGTCATCATTTTAGTGAAAGCAAATTCTTTGTTTTCAATTCGAAGTACATTACTCTTAATTTGATCTTGGACCAAATTAAATAATTCTTTAGTTATTAGTGGATCATGTTTTCCCGTATACCAATTACCTGACTTCTTGGGATATTCAAATACTCCATAATAGAAAGGATTATCTAATATCTTGTATATATTTCCTAGACTAAGATGTTTCTTTCCATTTGAAGTTCTGAAGTTTAAATCAAATCTAAGCCAGTTATATAACTTTCTTCCACTCCAATGTTCATATGCTACTTTTTCAAACATTTTCTTTATTGCAAGTGATCGTTCGGGATCTAAAATGGCCTGACATTTTCTATCTGTTCTTTTCTCATTTAAATACCCAGTGGGAGCTACTCCTGGTCGTAATCCCATTTCGCACCTAGTCCTTAATCCTCGCTTTACATTTACACTTTTGTTGTCATTCTCTAATTTTGCTTGAGAACATAAAATCATTAAAAGAAATTTTTCATTTGGTGAGTTCTTAAAATGTTGTCCGTATGTTCTTATCTCTAAAAGTAATTGTTGATCCATTAGATCTACGACTGAACCAAGGTCTCCTGCATTTCTACTTAATCTATCTGGTGCCCAAGTTAGAATTCCATTAAATCTACCTCGTCGTATATCTTCCAGTATTTCTTTATATACTGGTCGTTGTCCTGATTCTTTGGCACTATGTGATTCTCTTCTAATTTCTACAACTTC
>JAPLXT010000064.1 GCA_026395935.1 Candidatus Nomurabacteria bacterium
TGCTAATAGCAAAGAAGCTAGAAATACCTCCAAGAAGTACTCCCGAACCAAGCATTATAATGAATAATTGTAAGAAGTTTGATTTATAATATTGGTATAAGTTAATTCCAATAAAGTCAGTCATGTTGTTCCCGAGCCAGATAGAAATAGGAATGAATATGAGTATAGCCAAAAGAGACGCACAGATTCCAACCAAAACACCAGAAACAATAAACGGACCTTGGACGTAACGAGACCCTGCACCTACCAGCTTCATGACTGAAATCTCATCTTTGGACATATAAATAATGAGACGAATAGTATTGAAAGTAATAATAATAGAAATAATAATAAGAAATAGAGAAACAATAAATCCAAGACTGCGAGCTCCTTTGATAATAGAAGTAAGCCTATCTATAACTAATTTATTCTGATGGTAATCCACCTTGTCTATAATAGTGAGATTCCCATTAGCTAGAGCACTATCATTTTCAAAATAATTGGCAATACTTTCATACTGAGAAGGGTCATTGGCTTTCACGTTGAGTGATGCTCCTAGCGGATTACTATTTAACTCATCTAGAGCTTGAAGTGTGAGATAGTCGTTCCCATGTTTATCCTTGAAGTTTGTTAAGGCTTCCACTGCAGATGTATAAGTTACACTTTTAACTTCAGGTAATTTGGAAAGAGAATCCTCAACTTTTTGAATAGCCACTTCTTCTGCTCCTGGTAAAAAGTAAACAGTGACGTCTACTTTTTCTTTTATATCATTGAGTGATGCATTGAGAGCTGCTTGAACAAAAATAAGGGAAGTTATCACAAAAAGAGTGATAGTCATGATAAGGATACTGGCAATTGAAGTAAAGCCACTACGTATAAAGTTATGCCATCCTGTTCTTACTATTCTTCTAGAGTGAATTATCATATAGTTTAATTATAACACATACTTACCTTCTTTATCATCCCTTATAACACGACCGTTTTCAAGAGTAATAACTCGCTTTTTAATCGCATCCACTAATCCTTTATTGTGAGTTGTTAAAATTATGGTTGTACCCAAATCATTAATCTTTTTAAGTATATTTATAACTTCCATCGCATTCATCGGATCAAGATTCCCTGTCGGCTCATCAGCAATAATAATATCAGGCTGAGTAATGATAGCGCGAGCGATAGCGAGACGCTGCTTCTCTCCGCCTGAGAGCTGGTGAGGGAAATGAAAAGCTCTATTGGTAAGATCTACAAGCTCAAGTACATGAGGAACATCTTCCATAATGTCTTCGTCACTCTTCCCTGTCGCTTCCATAGCGAAAGCTATGTTCTCATAAGCCGTACGCCCCGGCAAAAGACGAAAGTCCTGGAAGACTGTCCCTACCTTACGACGAAAATTCATAAGATCTTTTTTAGAAAGTTTGTGTATGTCAGTAGATTCGAAAGAGACAGTTCCTGAAGTAGGAGCTTCCTCAGCTAGAATTAGCTTAGTCAAAGTAGTCTTGCCAGCACCTGAATGACCAACGATGGAAATGAATTCACCTTGGGCTATAGAAATGGTAACCTCTTCAATTGCAAAATTATCTTTGTATTTTTTTGTAACATTATCAAAGTAAATCATCAATTTCTTAATTTTATCACAAATCGACTTCCGCTACAATAAATTCATCAATCATGCCACTTTCGAGCACGGCGTCAACATCATTCGTTTCTATGCCAGTCCTATGATCCTTCACCATTTTGTAAGGATGAAGCACATATGAGCGGATTTGGCTTCCCCATTCTATCTCCGTAGTCTTCGTAGGCGATAAACCAGCCTTTTCTTTCAATTTGTCTTCTTCCCTTTTCTTATAAAGCTTGCCTTTTAGTATTTCTATAGCACGTTCTCTATTCTGCTCTTGGGAACGCTCGGTCGTCACATGGACCGATATATTTGTAGGTAAGTGAATAATCCGAACGGCCGTCTCCCTTTTATTTACATTCTGCCCTCCAGGACCACCAGACTTTGAGAATTCAATTTTTAAATCTTCGGGTGGTATTTCTATAGCATTATCATTCTTCTCTAATTTTGGCACTACTTCCACTAAAGAAAAAGAAGTGTGACGAAGCGACTTCGCATTAAAAGGCGAAATACGAACAAGACGGTGAACACCAGACTCATTCTTGAGCGTACCATAAGCTCCCTTGCCACTTACTTCAAGAGAAATATTCCGATATCCTCCTACATCATTTTTATTCTCGTGTATTAAAGCAATTTGCCAGCCTTTACTCTCTATATACTTATAATACATACGAAG
>JAPLXT010000126.1 GCA_026395935.1 Candidatus Nomurabacteria bacterium
TCCTTCCATCCAAGTATCCATAAGTATAAGGTGTGAGTCTGTACCGCCTGATATGATGTGCCAGCCGAGCTTCTTTAATTCTTTAGCTAAGACTCTTGCATTCTTCACAACTTGCTTGGCATACTTTTTTAATTCCGGTTTTGAAGCTTCAAGGAATGCAACAGCTGCAGCGGCAATAGTATTCTCATGAGGACCACCAAAGAGTCCTGGAATAATCATCTTGTCCAACTTCTTATCAAACTCTCTTGCATCCTTCTTCACAAATAAAATTGCATGCCTTGGACCACGGAGAGATTTGTGAGTAGTCGTCATTACAGAATCAGCATAAGGGAATGGTGATGGATAAGCTCCCCCGGCGACAAGTCCTGCGAAGTGCGACATGTCTACATGAAGTAAGGCACCTGATGCATCTGCAATTTCTCTAAACTTTTTAAAATCTACAACGCGTGGATATGCAGTAAATCCTGCCACAATAATATTTGGCTTTTCTTCTACTGCAAGTTTCTTAATCGCATCATAATCTATCATCTCTGTTTTCTTATCAAGTTCAAATTGAACTGGTTTCCAAAGTTTGCCTGTCATAGAACCAGGATACCCATGAGTAAGGTGCCCACCTGATGAAAGCTTCATCCCCATTATTTTTCCACCGAGTGGAACGAGTGCAGAGTATAAAGCAAAGTTCGCAGGACTTCCTGAAAGAGTTTGAACATTTACATGCCAACCATCCGGTTTTAATTTAAAAAGTTTTAATGCACGAGCGATTGCTAGATTTTCAACTTTGTCTATAACTTGATTACCACCATAATATCTTCTTCCTGGATAACCTTCTGCGTATTTATTTGTAAGCTTGGAACCAAGAGCTTTCAAAACATCATCAGAAACAATGTTCTCTGAAGCTATTAAGTTAACAACACTTTTCTGCCTCTTCTCTTCTTCTTTTATAAGTTTTTCTACTTGTTTATCTTTCATATATGTAAATTTTCCATCTAGTTCATGTTTATATTTTAAAATATAATATGTGATTAGACACAATGTATTATTAATAAATTATTAAGAAGAAGAATTGTTAGATCATATAATTAGTGGTTTAATCTGCTAATAGGCTAATTTTAGCACAATAATCTCAAACAAAAAAGCGAGGGCTTTAGCCCCCTGACCCCAGAGATATAAATCTGCTCCTTTTGGTTCAAAACCATTATCAATCGCATTCTTCACAGCCCTACTCTCAGAGTGATTCTTTGGATGGCATCCTTCACAAAGCTCATAGCCTTGTCCTGTAGGAATATGATTCTTAACACGCTCACATTCATGAGTTTTGTGATAGTCTGTACCATTTGCACCAAAACCTATTATTTTATTATCTTTTACAGCAACAGAACCAGTAGGAAAATTAGAATCTAAAGAATTTTCTTTAGCAAATTTTTTTGCTGCCTGAATAAACTCATGGGTATTCTATCTTATTCTTCTTTTCATTGTTACTTGTTTCCATATTTTCAATAATATAATATAATACAAGTTATGACAACATTTGACACAATCTACAAAAGTTTGATTAAAAAAATAATGGAAGAAGGTATAGAAGAATTAAACGAGAGAACAGGGCATAAAATAAAAATTTTACCAGGTCTTACCTTTCAAATTGATATTGAAAAGGAAGGATTCCCCATTTTAACTCTTCGTAAGAATCCTATCAAATCCCCCATTGCTGAACAAGTATGGTTTATCACTGGTGACAAAGACACAGAATTTTTAAGAAAATATACAAAGATGTGGGATGAGTTCATCGAAGAAGATGGAACAATAACTTCCGCCTATGGATATAGATGGAGGCATCATTTCGGGAGAGACCAACTCGATCAATTAATAAAACATTTAACAGAAGAACCACACTCACGACAAGGAGTAGTCATAACTTGGGATCCTGCTGATGATGGACTATA
>JAPLXT010000062.1 GCA_026395935.1 Candidatus Nomurabacteria bacterium
AGTATACGAGTGATATCGAGCAAAGTTGCATGATTATTGGGGTCATCCATCGCTAGAAAAGCACTATTTTTAAAGTATTGTTCGAACATTGGGCCCATGGACTCCTTCGTGAAAAGTTTATTGAAAATCGTCATGAGTTCATTCACTACGAAAGTCTTCTGCTCTGGATATTTTGGATCATACTCGAGCATATTGAGCCCCATCGGACGCGCAGTATAAGCCGGATCAAAATAAATGACGTCATCGATACGCTCCTTCGGAACGTAAGAAAGAATATCTTGGATATCACTTCCGTGTGGATCAATAAAGCAACATCCATCACCATTCTTGATATCTTGAGCAATCATATTCTTCAAGATTGTCGTCTTACCTGTACCCGTCTGACCGATGACGTACATGTGGCGGAGTCTATCCTCACGACTCATCCTTATCTCCGTATCTTTACCTCTGTAACTATTTATTCCGAGAAGAATTCCCTCACCCCCCATCTCCATCGGAGCAGGAGCGATGCCAGCCTTGGCAAGTTTGAGTTGTGAAGAGACGATTGTATTTGGAAAGTGAAAAATAGTTGCAAGCTCTTTTAAGTTGAGCGGCATTTCATATTCGTCTGAGAACATTCTGTATGAAAAATTGTGAATTAAGTTCGCTAAATCTGTCCCTTTTGGGTGATTCCTCGGCGGAAGTAATTATTCTAATATTCGTTGCCATGATTGTACTCTTCAATTTCTCGGCAATATATTCTACTGCTTTGTCATTTACTTTCTTCTCTTTCTCTTTTTTAGGTGCACCAAAGAATAATTGACTAGCTAAATTTTTAAATTCTTTAGTTATTTGGCGAGTCATACTTGAAGCTGTACGTACGGACATACCATTCTTCACATCTGCATGTATAATGTGGAATTTTCTTATGATATCATCATCTTCTGGGCAAATAGAAAATTGTATAGAAGCACCTTCACCATGCTTTTTCAACTTAGTGAAAACATTTAGAATAATGTTCAACGGATCGTGATCTATCGCATCATAAAGCTTAATCGGATAGACTTCATGACGAGCTAAGGTTGCAAAAGAGCCTGATATATAAGCATTATCTCCAAAGATATTGTAATCATCTGGGATTTCTGTAATCTTCGCATCTAAGTGTACTCCAAGTAATTGCTTCTCAAATAATTCTGATTTATTGGAAGGAACCGCAACATAGAAAACAAAACTGTCTGATCCTTCAGATAAAGCAATCTCAAGAGTGAAGTGATTCCTATTATAATTCTCGCGTCCCTCACCTATTGAATGCATACCAGCATAGAATTGCTCCATAGCGGAAAGGATCTCCTTCAAACCTTTCTTATCTTTTTCATTGTCGCCTGCATCAGGAAGAGTGATCTCGAAAAGTTTCATGTCGAGTGATTTGAAGAGAGGGGTACCTTCCTTGAGTCCGGGAACTTTGTGCGTGCTATACAAATACTGAACTAGAAATCGGTGGAAGTCGTCATCTAAATGCGGATTACTCATTTTTGCTATGACTGCTAAAGTATTTGAAATTCCCTTATCGAGCAAGAGGGCAAGGAGCTCTTCCATCTTATCATCATGCTCCTCAGGCTTTAATCTTAAAACCAAATTTTCAGTTTCTTTCTTACTCATCAATGCACTTTTGTGCATGACGTCTTCAGGTTCGAATTTTCTATATTCATGAATTAGATTACCAGCAAGTTGCTCTTTGTTTACTTCTTTCCCTTGCTCGTTTAGAGCTTTCTCCTTTTCGGCAATATGTGCACGCAAAAACTCCAACTCTTCCTCTGCTGTTTTAAATTTCGGTGCATTATTCAAATTAAATCCTTCCATGAGAATTATTATATCACAAAATATAAAATTAATTAGATTCCCCTCTTGAGGGGTGGACTCTGTAATCAGAGGACGGGGTGGATGGGTTAACTCAGAATTAAATACTCCACCCCGCCCTTCGGGCACCCCTCAAGAGGGGAATTTTTACTTCGTCAAAATTTCCGCGTCACCTTCGGTGATGAGAATTGTGTGTTCAAAATGAGCAGAACGAGAGCCGTCGACAGTTTTAATAGTCCATTCATCATCTGCAACTGTTATATCATCCTTGCCAATATTTAGCATTGGCTCTATCGCTACTATCATCCCCGGAATTAATTTCTGCCCTTTGCCCTTCTTCCCATAATTTGGAATATACGGATCTTCATGTATTTTCACTCCTACTCCGTGGCCTGAAAGTTCGCGTACGATGCCATATTTTCTATTCACAAATGATTCTATTGCGTGACCAATATCACCCACTGTAGCACCCCCACGAGCGGCCCAAATGCCTATTTCTAGGGCTTTCTTCGTATCATCGAGTAATTTCTGGTCTTTCTTTGAAATCTTGCCTACGGGCACGGTAACAGCATGGTCGGTAAATAAACCCTTATATTTAATACCTAGATCAAGGGAAACAATATCTCCTTCTTTTAGAATTCTTGTTTTAGTAGGAATACCGTGAACTATTTCATTATTTACTGATATGCATATAGAAGCAGGGAAAGGTTTCGGTGCACCATCTGGTCGGTAATTTAAAAATGCTGGAGTAGCACCTTCCTCAATAATTAAATCATGTGTGTATTTATCAAGCTCAAAAGTCGAAATAGAGGGAGCGACTTTCTTGGCAACCCTTACTAGCACTTTCGCCAAAATCTTCCCCCCTTCTCGTATTATCTCTATTTGTTCCTTTGTTTTTATAATAACTGACATATATATGAATACTAGCCCAAAAATTCAATCTCGGCAAATTCAAACTTTACCAACTGTAAGCGATAGCTATGGTTTGGTAAAGATTAATTTATTAACCAAGCGATTAGTATTTAATATTTATTTTATCGTTGTACCAACGAAAGATTTGCCATCTAGATAATCTTTTAGACTTTTGAAATCATGACCGGAAATAAAGGCGACTTCCATGCCTTCCTTCTCGGCCATTTCTGAAGCTATTGGATCAAAAGGAGTATTAGCCCCCGGCTTCCATACGCTAGATATAAATGAGCGATACTTTCCCCAATCAAGATTCTCAAATTTCTCTGCATTTGGATTAAGTTTTGGATCAGAAGCATAAACATAATCAATATTTGAGAGATTTATAATTTTCTTTGCTCCAAGCTCTTTGGCAACTAGGACTGCATCAGTATCCGTCGAACATCCCGGCCTCCATCCAGCACCAATGATGATATCATTTTCAAAATTTTTAATATCACTAGGGTTTACTACAATTTGATCTGCAGCGTTGTTACCAAACGACAATCTAACTAGTTGTGCATTTAATTGTGTAGCATATATACCCATCCAGTCGAGATCTTCTGTCTTCGCATCTATCACTTCACCCAAAGCACTCTGATATCGGCGACAAGTTTTACCACCACCAACAATAATTACAAATTTCTTGCCTTGTTCTACATAATTTAGAATTATGTTTTTAAAATTTAAAATAAATTCACTATTGGGAACATCAGGAACAACCATTGCACCTCCTAATGATATAACTATGATTTCTTTTTCTTGCATATTATGATAAATAAGGTTTAATTTTAGTAATAATTTCCTGATGAACGTCTTCTATTTTTTGATCTCCATTTACTGTAAGAATATTATAGCCCTCTTTCTCTTTAAAATAATTCATTGATGGTACAACATTCTTTATATATTCATCAAAACGATTACTTATTCCCTCGTCTGTATCATCTGACCTGCCTCGAAGCTTCATCCTTTTAATTGCTTCTTCTTTTCCTAATTCTATATAAATAATTTTTACTTCGAGACGTCCATAGAATTCCATTATTTTTTCAAAGGATTCTGATTGAGCAATAGTACGTGGATATCCATCTGTGATTAGAGTAGTGCCTTCTTTCATCTCGCTGATTATTCTATTCATCAATAAACTAGTAGTCAAAGCATCTGGTTGTAAAAATCCTTTTTCAATGATAGTTTTTACTTTTGATGCAGTATAACTATTACTTTCTATTAATTTTCTAAATTCCGTGCCTGTTGAAATAAACAAAATATCATCTGAAATCTTGTTTTCCTTTAAATAATTTAGCAATAACTCTACTTGAGTTCCTTTTCCAGAACCAACTATTCCATAAAATATAAATGTTTGTGGTTTGTTTGTCATATACTCCTATTATATACTAAATTAATTAAACATAAAAAAAGACCCGATTATAGGTCTTTTTTAATACTCTCTCATGGACAGTTGGGCTTCAATCTTTTTAATCAAATCCAAAACAACAGAAACCACAATGAGGAGGGCGGTACCTCCGATAGCAAAGGCGGTAATACCAGTAACGGCTCTCATAATGAGAGGGAGGACAGCGATACATCCAAGGAAGACTGCTCCGATCATCGTAATACGATTCAATACCTTTTCTATATAGTCACGAGTAGCAGGCCCTGGACGAATTCCTGGAACGAATGCACCATTCTTCTGTAAGTTTGTAGCAAGCTGATTCGGATCGAAAGTAACTGCTGTGTAGATATATGTAAACAAGAATACAAAGATAAAGTAAGTGAGTGAGTAAAGCCACATATTTGCAACGAACCAAAGTAACCCATTTGAAATAGTATGAAGTATAGGATTACTCATAGATGCTAAAGCATTACCTATAAGCTGAGGGAAGAGTAAAATAGAAAGCGCAAATATGATAGGAATAACTCCAGCTTGATTCACACGAAGAGGAAGATAGGTCAAATAGAAAGTGCAAAGATGATAGGAATAACTCCAGCTTGGTTCACACGAAGAGGAAGATAAGTCTGAGTACCTCCAGCGACGTGATCTCCACGAACTTGCTTGGCATAAGTAACTGGGATTGGCCTCTCAGCTTCAGTCATGATAACTACACCAGCAACAATCAAAATTCCTACAGCTAAGAACAAGATATATAACGGTAAGTTTGCAATATTGAAAGTAAATAGGAATTGAGAAATTTCCGTAGGCATTCTCGCAACGATACCAGCGAAAATTATAAGAGAGACTCCATTACCGATTCCAAATTCAGAAATTAATTCTCCTATCCACATGATAAGCATTGACCCAGCAACGATGACGGAAAGGTTTGCAAACATGTTAAACATTGTGATATCTGCTAGTATTCCTTGCTTCTTCAATAAAAGTAAAAGCGCAAATCCTTGAACGATAGCTAGAGGTACTGTAAGCATTCTGCTGAATTGAGTGAATTTCTTGCGTCCTATTTCACCATCCTCTTGATACATCGCCTTCAAACGAGGTGACATGATAGTCAAAAGCTGCATGATGATGGAAGAAGTAATATATGGACCAACTCCAAGCATCATGATAGACAAAGTTGAAAGTCCCCCACCTGAGAACATATTTAGAACTCCTAGGAATTGATTGTTGTTTATGAATGAAGATAATTTAGTAGCATCAATACCTGGAATTGGAATTGCTGAAAGAAGTCTAAACACAAGAAGTGCGGCAAGAACGAATAATACACGAGACCTTAAGGACTTGTCTGTAAATATCATTCTTATTTTGTTAAAAACTTTTTCCATTTTTATTTAATAGTTCCACCTGCCTTCTCTATTTTCTCCTTTGCAGTTTTTGAAACAACACAGTCAGAAACTGAAATCTTCACTGTTAGATCACCTGTACCTAGTAACTTTACGGAAGGTAATTTACCACCAACATTACGGACTAGATTCTTCTCAAACAGTGTTTTAGGGCTTATGACAGATCCAGCAGCAAATACATTTAAAGATCCTACGTTCACAGGAGTAAACTTTATAGCATGAGAATTGAAACGATAGCCACGAAGCTTTGGAATCTTCTTGATTATATCACGCATTTCTGGACGACGCTTGTTACCAGCACGGGCTGTCTGACCCTTACCTCCACGGCCTGAAGTCTTGCCCCTAGTACCACCGCGACCGACAAGTCTCTTCTTTTTATTTGGATGTTCTCTTTTTAATGTATTTAATTCCATAAAATTATTATTTAACTATTTCTACGACATCTTTCTCTTTAGCTTCTACTTTCGCTTCAACTTCTGATTCAGCGATGAATGGAGCTATTTTAGGAAGAGATGCTACAGCTTTTAATTGGTAGAGAGTTTTATAAGCTACTCTTGCATTGTTCAATTTATTCTTACTACCTGAATGAAGCTTGGCTGTAATATTCTTTAATCCTGCAAGTATAAGCATATCGCGAACTGTACTGCCTGCTACTAATCCTTTACCACGGTTTGGCATCATTGTAAGTTTTGAACTTGAAAATTTAGCGGCTACTTGGTAAGGAATAGAATTTTCTTTTGTCATTTTGATTTTAAACATGTTCTTCTTTGCTTGACGGAGAGCCTTTGCAATAGCAAGCGATGTATCACCTCCTTTACCAGTACCGAGACCGATAGAACCTTTCTTGTCCCCTATAGCAAGTGCGACAGCGAAAGTCATACGGCGGCCTCCAGCGACGACACGAGTAACGCGACGAATAGAAACCATCTTCTGATCAAATTCTGGTTTTGGACGCTCGAAAAATGTTCGTGGCTTGTGATCACCTCCTTCACGTTTGTTGTTATTGTTATTACCACGGTAACCACCTCCGTTCAGACGAGGAGCTCCGGCATTTGGTGTATATTGTTTTGGTTTTGTTGTATCCATATATTTTAATTAGAACTTAAGACCTGCCTTACGTGCACTGTCCGCAAGAGCTTTAATGCGACCGGTGTATTTAAATCCGTTTCTATCAAAGACGCAAGTCTTTATACCTTTTGTGTTTGATTCTTTTGCTATTATTGCACCTACGGCTATAGCACGCTCTGTCTTTGTGCCTGTTTTAAGATCCATATCAGAAGCCGAAGCAACAGTTGTACTCTTCCCATCGTCTATCATTTGAGCATAGATATAATTGTTGGAACGGAAAACAGAAAGGCGAGGGCAAGAGGCTGTGCCATAAATCTTTGCACGAATCTTTTTCTTTAGTCTTATTTTTTTCTCTAATTTTTTATTCATAATATTTTGTATTTTCTAGTCACTAGAACCTAGCTACTAGAAACTAATGCTATGCGGCTTTCTTACCTTGCTTACGACGAATAACTTCATCATTGTAATGGAATCCTTTTCCTTTATAAGGCTCTGGCTTTTTCATTGATCGAACTGCTGCTGTGAATGAACCTACAAGTTCCTTATTGATACCTGAAATAGTTATGTTGTTCTTCTCAGCTGTAACTGTAAGTCCTTCTGGAATATTTATCTTTACAGGGTGAGAAAATCCAAGAGCAAGGTTAAGCATTTTGCCTGCTACTTCTGACTTGAATCCAACTCCTTCGAGTACAAGCTTCTTTGAGTAACCTTCATTTACACCTAGAACCATATTCTTCACATGTGAAGCATATGTACCCCAAAGTGCGTTCACCTTCTTATCCCCAACTTTATTAGGAGTAAAAGTAATTTCATTACCAGTGATATTGATAGTTACGAGACCTGGGAAATTCCTCTCAAGAGATCCTTTTGGACCTTTGACAGAAAAAGTAGTTCCAGAAAGTTTAGCTTCTGTACCTGCGGGGATTATAACTGTTTGTTTTCCTATACGTGACATATAATTTTGATTACCACATTCTAAACAATACTTCTCCTCCGACCATTTCTTTACGTGCTT
>JAPLXT010000040.1 GCA_026395935.1 Candidatus Nomurabacteria bacterium
TCATATGTTGTCATAAATATATATCCATACATATGTATCCATTTTTTCGCGCCATAATTAGGTGGCGGTCGACGGCGAAATTTTGTGGTCTGTTTCAAAAGATTTAACTCTGAGGTGTATATATTTCTACAATATATTTTAAAATACTTGGAGTTGCTGTTTGAGTAAAAATGACTCCATACCATCCTCTAATAGCAGTAGACGAATCTCCGTCACCAGTATCACCACCATAAGAATCATCATCTATTGAAGTAAAAACTATTTTATTATCAGCATTGCCCTCAGCTAAAAGTTTCCCATCAATCCAAAGAAGATTACCCTGAGAAAGTTTTACAACAACTCCGGGATCAATAGTTAGGGTAACTCCTGAAGCTACATGTTTATCATTTTGTATGATATACGGACTGCCAGCTAAATCCCATGTTGTATCTGTTGTAATATCAGCAATAACTATAGTGGAAGCAAAAACTTTAGGAGCAAAAGAAAGAAAAATGATAAACGAAAACAAAATAATCAATTTTTGTAGACGCATTTTAATTTTAAAATTATTAATATAATTTTATTATATATCACTGTACTTAAAAAACAACTACTAAATTTTCTTCACCCGTCTAAAACCATAATTTACTCCCCCTTTGCCTTCATATGGTGCTGGAGGTATGGAGTTAAGTATTCTCCCTTCTTTATCACGAGTTACAATTATTCTCTCACGTCTAGGCTTAGGTATTTCTATCAAATGGGATCTGTTTTTGAGCTAGATTATTATCAAATAGTCGTGTTGTGTTCGTGTCGTGCCTAAAGATAAAGTCATGCTTAAAATATAGCAGATTTAAGAGAATTTGGATAATTATAAAATCAAGTTAAATAGATACCCCGTGAAAATAATTCCGAGTGCCACAATTCCTGCAAAAATAAGTATAAGTTTTGTTTTCATTACTTTCTTTAAAATCATAAACTCGGGGAGTGATAATGCCGTGACAGACATCATAAATGCTAACGTTGTACCCATAGAAACACCTTTTTCAGTTAATGCAGACACAAGAGGAATAACTCCAGCAGCGTTTGAATATAAAGGTATACCAATAAGGACAGCAAGAGGTACAGCAGACCATTTACCGCTTCCTGCATATTGAGCCAGAAAATCAGCCGGCAAATATCCGTGAATCCAGGCACCCAAACCTATCCCGATTAGAATATACGGCCAGACTTTTTTCAAAATATCTTTTGTATAATCGAGAGCATAAGCTATTCTCTCTTTACGAGTCATACTTGGCAAATCAATATTCCCATTTATACTATTTTGATAAACAAATGGTTCAACTAAATTTTCTACTTTCAGTTGACCGATAACAATTCCAGAAAGTATGGCGATGATTAAGCCACTCACTACATAAATAAGAGCGATCTTCCAACCGAATAATCCGAGAAGTAGAACAAGAGCAACTTCATTAATCATTGGTGAAGCTATTAAAAAAGAAAAGGTTGTACCAAGTGGCACCCCAGCTTGAACAAATCCCAAGAAAAGTGGAATAGCAGAACAAGAACAAAATGGCGTGATAATTCCCAAAAGTGAAGCTAAAACATTCCCGACATATTTATTCTTACGAGAAAGAATTGCTCGTATTTTCTCTGGCGGTAAATATGAACGAATTATTGAAACAACGAAAATTATTACCGCCAAAAGAATAAATATTTTAATAGTGTCAAAAATGAAAAAATTTACAGAACCTCCAAGTAGAGTTTTTGGAGTAATTTCAAAAACTGTGTAAGTTAACCAATCAGCTAATACTTGTATTGGGTAAAACATAGATTATATATTTTTTGAAATAATTTCTTTCAATCTTTCTTTGTCTGGGAGCATCCCAACCAAAATAGGTTTATCGTTCAAGGTTAACACTGGACTACTCATTAAACCCATAGCCACGATTTTATTTATATCGTTACTATATAAAACAATATCACTTATTCCAAGCTCTTTTGCCGCAATTTCTGTCAGCTCAAATAATTTTTTGCATTTTGCACACCCTGAACCAATTACTTCTATTTTCATATTTTTATAATACCACAATATTATGATAATTTATTCCCATTCAAATCCTCTTCCAAAATGCCCCCAAATACAAGTGTCGGCAAATCTCACTCCGTCTAACTTCAAATGCTTATGAATTCCTTTCGGACTTAAATCATACTCTGTAATTTCTACTTCTTCACCATCAATAACAGCCACCGCCATAACCGGTTTTGATTTACCTATAGCATAAGCGAGCTTAACGTGAACTTCTTTGGCATTGTGCTTCTTCAATAAATCAACGGCAATCTTGCGAGCCATATATGCACCCGAGCGATCCACCTTCGTATAATCTTTCCCAGAGAAAGAACCACCGCCAATAGTTATTTCGGGACCATAATTATCGACAATTAATTTTCTTCCAGACAAACCAGTATCAGCATCAAATCCACCTTGATTCCACTCGCCGGCGGGGTTGATAAGATATTCGTCTGCTTCAATAATACTTTCCACAAGTTTCAAAAGTTCTTCATTTTTGGTATTTTGGAAACTGGCGACAACCGTTTTAACTTTCCCGTTTTCAACTGTCACTTGAGTTTTCCCATCATACGGATACACCTCAAATATTTTCTGGCATAAGTTTCGAGCTAAACTATACTCGAGTGGTAAATAATCATTTGTCTCACTCGTTGCATATCCTTTCATAATTCCTTGATCTCCAGCACCACCAGTATCTACACCTTGAGCTATTTGTGGACTTTGTAGAACAATATTAGAAATAATTTTATAGCCTTCTCCAACTATATTTTTCACAATCGTTTCTATATCTGGATTACTTTTTGAAGTTACTTCGCCATTAATCGTCACCAAATTGTGCCCACCCATTACTTCAATCGCTACTCGGCTATTCTTATCAACTTCTAAATACGCATCTAAAATACAATCTGCAATGAAATCGCAGATTTTATCTGGATGCTTAGGACTCACAAACTCCGCTGTTTTCTTACTCATATTTTCGATTTTGCAAAATCGTGTCGCACTAATGTCGATTGAAGGGCGGCATAATCTAACAAAAAATTCTCTATTAAAAGAGAAAGATAGATGACTAGTCTTATCTTTCCATTAGTGTTGCCACTATGGCTGGATTTAGCACCTTCTCTTTCGAGGGTTGCTGATGGGTCACTGAGCCAGTTGCTCTCGCCATACTCCTGATAACTAACTATTTAGTTGTAAAATAATTATAGCATAATTACTTTTGAAATATAAACAAGTGTTCGTGCATTATCAATAAAAAATTTGCTTCTTTTGATTTATTAACCCAAAATCCTGTAGCTTTGCAGTTAAATTGTCTTTTTATAATATCTTCTTTGAGTTTAAATCCGACTTTCAAAAATCTTTCCATAACCTTAAAAGCAAGGGGCTGATACATTTTATTTCTCCTAGTATCTCCCATTAAAATAGCACAATATTATTAAGTTTCAAAAGTCTAATACTCCTATTTCCTTTCTATTAATTCTTTTTGCACAATTTAAACAAAAAAGTTTTTGCAATTCACAACTATCATCTCCATGAAAGTCTTCCCATTTTTTTGTATTTAAATTCAAAGAATAATAATGCTTTTCTGTTTGCACAATGCCTACACTTTCGTTAGTTTTTTTGCAATTTTTACAAGTATATTTTTTATTTTTCATATTTAATAAATATTGAGTTTTTATAATCAGGAATACCTTTATATTTGTTTATTAAAAATAAACATTCTTCATAAGCATCTGCTTTCCCACCAATAAATTCATTTAATCCATATTCTTCAATTTTCTCACTTTCACATAATTCCTTTTTCCATTCATTTCTATGATTGAAAGCTAATTGTTTTATATGTTTTTCTAATGAATTATTAGTGATTTTTTCAATAAATCCTTTGGCCATTAATTTAATAGTTTCTATATATAAATCTTGTAGATTTTCCCAGAGTTCAAAAGTTTTATATTTTTTATCTTCTTTAATTATTTCCCATTCATCGGGCTCAATTTCTACAAAATCATCTTCTTCTGGCGTATATTCTTTCCATACAACTAAAAATGGGAAATAAAATCTTGGATGTTTGTGTAAATATTTTAAAATTTGTATTGCTAATTCTCTTGATATTTTCATATAAAAAAATAAAACCATTAACTTAATAATGATCTGATCATTG
>JAPLXT010000041.1 GCA_026395935.1 Candidatus Nomurabacteria bacterium
TACTAAATCAAAACAACTTTTACACTATATTATTTTCTCAACATTTTTACAAGCCCATCTATAAGCTTCTTTATGGATTTATCTTCATACAAAGATAATGTGAGGACTGGCTCGCCCAGCTTCTCGAATTCTTTTTTAACCTTCTCTATCTTCTTTGGGTCTGTCACTATATCTGTCTTCGTCAAAATTATTATTTCTTTTTTTTCTAATAGAGCTTTATCATACATACCAAGCTCCTTACGAATTTCTTTATAGGACTTCAGAGGATTCTCATTCTCAAGAGACACTAAGTGAGCGAGCATACGGGTACGCTTTACGTGTTTTAAGAATTTAATACCCAAACCTTTCCCTTCCGATGCACCTTCTATAAGTCCTGGAATGTCGGCAATAATGTGCCCATAAAAATCTCCAAGGTTTGGATCAAGAGTTGTAAATTGATAGCTCCCTATTTTTGCATCAGCATTTGTAACAGCATTCAATAAGGAAGATTTGCCAGCGTTGGGTAACCCTATAAGTCCGATCTCAGCAAAAAGCTCAAGTTCAATCTTGAAGTTCCCTTCCTCACCAGTCTTGCCTTTCGTAGCTTTCGTCGGAGTAGTGTTTGTAGAAGTTTTAAATTGTTCATTACCAAAGCCACCAAGCCCACCTTTCAAAAGTAATTCTTTCTGACCAATAGTTTCAAGAGACACAGATGCACCACTCTCTACATTTGTAATAATAGAACCAATAGGTAACTCTATAATCAAGTCTTGACCGTCTTTACCATGTCTACTTCCCCCTGCCCCTTCAAAGCCGTCATTTCCACGCCATTCTTTTTTATGCTTGTATCGAGAAAGAATGTGCACATCCTGAACGGCTACTGCAAAAACACTTCCGCCCCTTCCACCGTCACCACCATTTGGTCCACCTTTATCTATAAATTTCTCACGACGCCAGCGAACAACCCCATCTCCACCGGTTCCTGCTTTTGCAAAAAATTTTATTTCATCTATAAACATATAATTAACTTACGCTAATAACGCCTTTTGAGCAAGCACGATAGCACCTCTCTTAGAATTAGCTGTCAGGAAGAATCCACTTTGATGACAGAACTGAGCGTCTGGCTCACCGGTCACTTCCTTTAATTTTTTACTACTTTCCATTATTCCTCTCCAGGCTTCAGGGAAAAGTTTACGACTCTCCATTGTATCAGGAGACTTCTTCACAGCTTCTGTCTTCCATCCTACAATTATAGAACTACGAAAACTAGGATAAATAAAATACATAGGTTCTGGTAGTCTGGATAATACTCCTTGCATTAGGTATCTAGGGAAATCCTCTTCTACACTCACTATTCTTTTATCTTTAGAATTTGTATATGCATCAAGGATTATCTTTTCACCCTCCAAATCATCATTGGCAATTTTTATCTCACGTTTCAATAAAACAATGGCTTTTTCAACTTGTTTTTTAAAAATTACATCCATGTCTTTATTGTTTTCTTTCCATGTTGGAGCTTCTGATAAAAATATAGCTTCTGTAGAATAAGGAAAAACATCTAAGTAAATAGGTTTAGATATATCTACTCCGTTATCGTACGCATCTATCGGTTGGACTATCTTAATATCAATTCTTTCTGCAACTTCCTTAGAGCCACAAATCTTTTCTCCGAATTGTTTCCAAACTAGACCAAAAGATGAGTAAGGTATACCATTCTCCCTTTTTCCCCCACCCCCCTTCTGGTGATGATCAAAAAGATTTTTCTCTGGAATATTTTCCCCACCAACATCATAGACATAATCCCCAGTTGCAATTATCTTCGGGTCTCGTGCACGAATAATTTTAACATTACCATTATTAAGAATTGAAAGTGTTGCCGTAGCAAAAATATCATCAGTATGAAAACTTCCATTATGAGTCACGCATATTTTCTTTTTTTTGAATAATGACATATTATTTTAATTCTCCATTTAAATGTTTAAGATTAAATAATCTAACTAGTAAAGTAATAAATTTCTCTATTATGAAAAACATAATGAAGAATACAAGTATTATAACAAGAAACTTACGAACATCCCTACTTATTGAAAGTGCCGTATAACTAAAGAAATGTCCTAATCCAAAAAAGACTATAGCCCACAAGACTAAAGAGTAGCTTTCGGCTTTCGCATATATTTTAATAGGCACCCTCTTATACCCAGAAAATAGAAGAGTAAACCACCCAACACCTAAAATTATAAACCGAGAAGTAAAAATAGACCAAAATGGTCTCTCGTTAAATTTGGGAAGAAAGTAAGAAATTTTCCTCTCCATCATACTTATAAATGGTTTATGCGAATGATTTTTATTTAAATAATATCCGATTGTATATGCAAGGAAAGATTTTGTTACTCCACCTAAGATAATAACCGGAAAAGCAATGAAAAGATTTATCAATCCTAGAAATGAAAAAATTCCAGCTAGGATAACAACTATCTCACCTTCAATTATTACTCCGAAGAAGATAACAAAATAAACTATTATTGCGTGTATCTCAATGAAATGCCGTATAACGGAAAGAGAAATATGCTCCATATATTATTAGAAGTCGAAATGGAATACTTTTTTAAGAATCCAATTTATTATAGATACGAGTAATGCACCCAAGAATGCAGCTGAGAAAGTAGAAACGCTAAACCCTTTGATAAAAGTTCCTAAGTACCAGAAAAGCAAACCATTAACAACAAGGGAAAACAAACCAAGCGTTACAATATTCAAAGGCAGAGTCAGGATATTGATAACCGGCTTGATAAACATATTGAAAAGTGTAAGACATGCACCAACGATAAGTACCACCCATAGAGGATCGACACTTATACCATTAATAATCTGAGCTGAAACAAGAACTGCAATAGATATTATAATCCAATGTAAAATAATTTTCATAAATAAAAATTAAACAAATAATTTATCGACAACTTCTTTCACAATAGCACCATCGGCCTTACCCTTGAGGTCTTTCATTATGGAAGCAATAAACATTCCCTTCTTTGAAACATCTTTGGTTGGAAGTTCCTCTATCTTGCCTTTTACAAATTCTTCTATTTCCCCTATCTCCATCAACTTTGGAAGAAATTCTTCTAATATATGAAGCTGATCCGTCTCTATATCTACCAGATCCATACGGTCACCCTTAGTAAACTGTTCAATAGAATCTTTTCTTTGCTTGGATGCACGAGTGATAACCTTTATGGCTTCTTCATCTGTTAATAAATCTTGAGGAGTCCTCTTGGTAGCAACTAATTCATTGGTAAAAGCTGTCACCAAACCACGCATAACCTCAAGGCGAACCTTGTCGCCAGACTTCATACTCTCTTTTATATTATTTTTGATTTGTTCGTGTAATGTCATATCTATATTGTAGCAAATATATGGTAGAATACAAATATGAAAAAAATTATCTTCTTTGATACTGAAACTACTGGCAATGAGCCCATAAAAGACTTTGTTTGTCAGCTAGCTTATAAAACTACTGATGCAACTTTTTGTGAACTTTATAAACCGCTCATTCCTATTCCTCCTGAAGCTAGCGCTATAACTCATATTACCAATAAGATGGTGGCTGACAAGAAAGCTTTCAAAGAAAGCGACAATTATGGAGCAATTAAATTACTCTTTGAAGATCCTAATAGTGTCGTCGTCGCTCATAATGCAAAATTTGATCTTGCGATAATTGGGAAGGAAGGTATTGTGCCTGCCAACTTTATTTGTACTCTTCGTGTCGCCCGAGCTCTTGATAAGGATAATGTAATTCCTCAATACAAACTGCAGTACTTAAGATACTATCTAGATATTGAAATAGAAGCCGAAGCCCATGATGCTTTGGGTGACGTATTAGTACTCGAAAAACTTTATGAGAGACTACTCGCTAAAATGATCAAAGAAGATGGCTTAACCGAAGAGAAGGCGGTTGAAAAAATGATTGATATCTCAAGCCGTCCATCGCTTATGAATATATTCAATTTTGGAAAGCATAATGGCAAAACCTTGGCCGAAGTCGCCGGCATAGATCGTGGTTATCTAGAGTGGATGCTTGCTCAAAAAGAGCTCAATCCTGACAATGAAGAAGATTGGATTTATACACTAAAACATTATTTGGGAAAACTGGTATAATATAAATATGCAAACTTTGATTGTAATCCTTCTTGTTATCATAATAATCGGCATTGTTGCCGGGGTGATTTTAATTTCCAAAAAGAAACCAGAAGAGAAAGCTGATAATGGAGTGCAATTATTACTGAACCAGATCAATGAACTAACGCGCACTATAGATAGCAAGCTTGGAGAATCCCAAAAAGAAATTAATCAAACGATGCGTTTCCAATCTACTGAAACTTCACGAATCGTTGCCGATATCACAGAAAAAATTACAAGGCTAGATGAGACAAATAAACAAGTCGTGTCCTTTGCTGACCAGCTCCAAAATCTACAAGATATACTTAAAAACCCAAAACAGAGAGGAATACTAGGTGAATATTATTTGGAAACTCTTCTTAAAAATATAATGCCTCCGGGAAGTTACCAAATGCAGTATGCATTTCCAGATGGAAATATTGTCGACGCAGCAGTATTCGTAAAAGACAAAATTATTCCTATTGATTCAAAATTCTCTCTTGAAAATTATAATAGAATGTCCGAGGAACGCGAACCAATGAGAAAAAAAGACTTGGCAAAAATATTCGAAAATGATTTAAAAAATCGTATAGTTGAAACATCAAAATATATTCAACCAGATAAAGGTACGATGGACTTCGCATTTATGTTCATCCCCCACGAAGCTATTTATTACGATTTACTTGTTGGAACAGTAGGTACAAGTGATGAAGCAGAAAATCTAATCCAACGTGCTGCAAGTAAATATAAAGTTATAATCGTTTCCCCTACTTCATTCCTCGCTTATTTACAAACAGTCCTTCAAGGACTCAAAGCTATGCAGATAGAAGAGAGTGCAAAAGATATTGTGAAGAGAGTCGGCGAACTGGGAACACATCTACGAAGTTATGAGGACATGCACCAGAAGCTCGGCAACGCACTTGCGACAACAGTAAACCATTTCAATAAATCAAATCATGAATTTAGGAAAATTGATAAAGACGTAATGAGAATAACCGGAGAAGCGATAAGTATCGAAGCTCAGACACTAGAAAAACCTCAACTTGAAGATTAAAATTTAATAGTTGTATCTTGAAGAATAAACTCGGTGATTATTATAATTACCGTAGTTATTGTAATTGTTGTAATTACCGTAACTATTATAGTTCGAGCCATATTGATTATATGGGTAGGCATTATTCATGTAATTACTCGTAAAATTGCTTTGTGTGGGCCTTAGGTAATTGTAATCACTATTTACGTTGTAGTTATAACTATACATACTAGTAGGATAAGCATTGTTCATATAGTTACTTGTAAAGTTCGGACCATAAGCAGGCCTGATGTAATTGATATTATAGCCGTTGTAATCACTATAGTTATTGAAGCTATTGTAATTATTTCCCCAATAATAGTTCATACTATTAGAGCCATAATAAGCCTCCGAAGCACTTGGAACAGCTATAATAAAGAGAAATGCAAACATTAAAGATGTAATATATATTCTTTTCATAAATCTATTAGATACCTAGTTAGACAAATTGTCAATAAGGTATTTATGAATTATTTGTCTAAATCAAGAGTTTCGTCTATACGAATTTGCGCTACAAATTCAGCTGTGTGAGAGACGAGAATCATCGCCCCCTTATAATCGCTCAAAGCTTTCGCTATTACTGGTAAGTGACGAAAATTAATATGATTCGTCGGCTCATCGAGGATAAGAAGTCCGGGCTTTGTGAGTACCAGAGTCGCAAAGGCAACTAAACCTTTCTGCCCTTCTGATAAACTTCCAATCTTTGTGTGAACCATCTCCCCCGTAATCAAGAAACTAGCTGCCGTCGCACGAATACTCTCCTCATGAACCTTACCACTTACTTTCCTCATTGTGTCTGCGAGAGATTCATAGACAGTATCATTGAAATCGAGTGTAGAAAAATCTTGCCTATAATAACCAACTCGTACATCTTTTGAAATAGAAATTCCTTCTGCTTCACCTTTGACAATTGCTTCGAGTAAAGTACTCTTACCGATACCATTGGGCCCTGATAGGAGTAGATGAGAATGTTTGCGAAGTTTTATTCTCACTTTTATATTTTTAACTTTGTGATTTTTATATATAGGTAGAGATGTAATAGATACAATATCACCTACATAATCATCTTGAGATGGTATGACGAAATTCCTTATCGTTTTGTCTTCCTTTCTTACGTCTACTTTTTCTTCCTCGAGTTCTTCTGCTAGATCTCGCATACGTTTTGCAACGGCACGAAGATTACCTCCCTTCATAGCGAAAGCATTAGCTTGGTCCTTCTTAGCCTGAATCTCCTTAGAAAGAAGAGCATTCTTTCTATTCTCACGTTCCATTCGGGCCGTTATCTGATCGCGTACATCTGTATAATTACCGACATACTGCTCGATCTTTTTTGTATAAATATCTAAATATAAAACTGCATCTGTAAATGAGTTTAGAAAATGCGCATCGTGAGAAATAACGATAACTGTCTTTTTGTATTTCACAAGAAAGTCTGTAAGATGAGCGATGCCAGACTTGTCTAAATTATTCGTAGGCTCATCGAGAAGAAGTATATCAGGCTCTTGTATTAAAGCAGACGCAAGGAGCAAACGCGCTTGCTGACCACCGGAGAAAGAACGTACTGTACGCTCGTGTACTTTGTCGTGACCTTTCAAATTCACAATCTCAAGAACGTCATCTATACGTGGATCAATATCATAAACTTTTTCCTTAAAACATTTCTCAAAAAATTCTCTGACAGTTAAATCAAGTTCTTCGCGTGGAATAACTTGGCGAGAAAGTGCAATCGTTGTAATAGAAAGAGACTACAATTTAGAAACGGCCGTTTCTAAATTGTAATTTTAACCAAGTTGGAGTCCATTTGTACGTAAACTACTTCGTATTGCCTTATAATCAGGAATTGCCCTTGCTACCAAATCCCAAAATCTCTCCGAATGATTAAACTCTTTCAAATGACAAAGTTCGTGCACAATAATATAATCCGCTGCTTCAGGCGACAGTAGTGCAATCTTATAATTGAAATTTAAATTCCCTTTCTTTGAACAACTTCCCCAACGAGTTTTCTGATTCCTAATGACAACATTCCTCCATTTATAGTTATAAAATGTATTGAAATATTCTAATCTTTCTTTGACAAGAGTTGCTGCCTGATTCTTGTATTTCATATCCCCCTCAAACGAAGACAAACTCTGCAGGTGCAGAGTTTGTCTTCGTTTTAATTCTATTTAGAAATTTTGAATTACTTCTTTCCTTTCTTTGCGACTACCTTTTTAGCAGGAGCTTTTACGGCTACAACTTTCTTGATAGGAGCTTTTACTACAACTGGAGCAACTTTTACAACTGGTTTTGCAACTACTTGCGCTACTGATGCTTTGGGTTGTGCAAGCTTCTCGATTGAGTTTATTAAACGATCAAGCTTACTATTCATCTCACTTAGCTGTCTCTTTACATCATCATTTGCAGGTGCTGCTGGTTTGCTGAAAGATGGAGCGGGACGATCATTGAATTCTCTTCTTGGAGCACGATCGTTACTAAATTCACGACGTGGTGCGCGATCACCATTATCTTCTCTCTTACTACTAAAACAATCGGAACAGTAGATAGGCTTATCTCCTGATGGACGGAAAGGAACTTCACAATTCTTGTGACATTCATCACAAACTGCTTTATGCATTGTGACAGGACCTCTGTCGCCTCCTCTACCACCTCCGAAACTTGGGCGTCCACCGCCACCATTTCCACCTCTAAAACCTCCACCTCTATTACCACCTCCTTGAAAATTTCCCATATAATTATTTTTTATTTACCTGACTTATACTAGACAAGTTATTACTATTATGTTTTAACTATAGCACTTATATGACTAAAAAGCAAGTTATTTGGTCGTTTATTGATTCTTCGTAAGATATTTGAAAAGTAGAGCATACTCTTCTCCGTGATCTACTAAGTCGGGGTTTTTCTCATCTACCCACTTTTTAAATTCTTCTATTGGTAACCAGCACATATCTTCCACTTCACTTTCCTGCATTTTAAAATCTTCTATATTTAAATCTTTTCTAACTAAATAAACAGTATTAAATTCATTATTAAAATAAGTACCATTATTTAAAACACAATGAACCACAACTTCACAAACTATTTCTAAAT
>JAPLXT010000013.1 GCA_026395935.1 Candidatus Nomurabacteria bacterium
ATAATAATCTTCATTAAAATAATGAAGTAAAAATCTTCGACGACAAGCATGTAGATTACCGTAACGTAAAACTTGTTCCAAATTTTCTTGTGATTTTCTTTGTTCTTCAGTATTTGTCATATTACGAATAAAATAGTCATGTTTAAATTTATCAGCATATGAAAAAAGTAATACACATCTTGCAGGTAATCCGTCACGTCCAGCTCTTCCAGTTTCTTGGTAATACCCTTCTATTGATTTTGGTAAGCTATGATGAATAACTAACCGTACGTCAGGTTTATCTATACCCATACCAAAAGCAATCGTAGCCACCATAATATTTATTTCATCTTTAATAAACTGTTCTTGATTTTCTTTGCGTTGTTTTGAGTCTAATCCTGCATGATATGGTAAAGCACTAAATCCATATTTATTTAAATTATCAACTAACTTTTCAGTATCATTACGCGAAAAACAATAAATAATTACACTTTCTTCTTTATAATTATTTAATAAAGCAACGATTGATTTAAATGAATCTTTTTTAGGTAGGACTTCATAACTCAAATTTGAACGATTAAAACTAGAAATAAAAACTTTCGAATCTTCTAGGTGAAGTTGTTTAATAATATCTTCGCGTACTTTTTCTGTTGCAGTAGCGGTAAGAGCAATTATAGGTATCGATGGAAAATTATTTCGTAATATTTTTAGATTTCTATAATCAGGCCTGAAATCGTGCCCCCATTGCGAAATACAGTGTGCTTCATCAATGGCAATCAAACTTATTTTTAAAGTATGTAAAAAATCTTCAAAACCTAAAACAGATAATCTCTCGGGAGCTATATACAGGATTTTTAATTCCCCGCTTTTAGCTTTATTCATAACATTCGTAATTTCATCTTGAGAAAGAGTACTATTTATAAAATTAGATGTAATTCCATTTGTATGGAGTGCATCAACTTGATCTTTCATTAGAGAAATAAGAGGTGAAATAACAATCGTTACCCCAGGAAGCATAAGCGCTGGAAGTTGAAAGCAGAGAGATTTTCCTCCACCGGTAGGCATTAAAACCACACAATCTTTTCCTGCCAATATTCGTTCGATAATTTCTTTTTGAAGTGGTCTAAATTCTTCATACCCAAAATATTTTTTTAATGTGTTTTCCATATTATTCGTTATTTAGTAATTTATTATAAAATTTATTTCGCTTTTTAAATTGCCTATCAAGAAATTCAACATTTTTATCATGAAAATCAATGATATGTTTTACTCCTTCCCCTCGAAGCCTGCCAATATACTGAATGAGTTTGCCTTCAAAAGAAAAAGGGAATGCTAGTACAACTGTATCAATATTGTGGATATCAAAGCCCTCACCAAGTAGTTGTCCTGTTGCTAATAATACTTGGAAATTACCCGTTTTGATTTGATCAAATTTTATTTTCCTTGAGTGTATTCCATCATCTCCTGAAATAGCAATAATTTCTATTTCTTTTCTTAAATATAAATTTAGTAATTCAATATGTTCTTTGCGTTCAGTGAGCACTAATACTTTTCTTTTATCTTTTGCTTCTTTTAAAATAGCTTTAACAATTAATTCATTTCTGGCAGAATCAAAAGAAATTACTTTTGCTAGTGTCTCATAATGATCTATTTTATACTGAAAAGGCAGAATCATTTTTGTTGGGCAAATAGTAACTTCAAATGTCCTCTCATTTGAGTTATCTATTTCTTTCATTTCTGCAATAATTGGACCAATCATAAATTCAGTAATTTGCTCCGTTCCATGTTTACGTTCGTGTGTAGCTGTAAGTCCAAACAGATACTCACTTTTAAAAGAAAAAATTAATTCGCGATATGTCTTGGCGGGAATGTGATGACATTCATCAATAATAATTACTCCAAAAGCATCGTAAATTTCAGCAAGATTTTTATATCTTATTAAGCTTTGTAATGTGGCAATAGTAATTTCCTTACTTATTTTTTTCTTTGATCCTCCAATCACTCCAATTTGTGTTTTTGGAATACCTAAAAACTGCTCGGCACGTTCAACCCATTGAGAAAGCAACTGATTACGATTCACTAAAATAAGTGTAGGTAAACCAAGCTTTGCAATAAGCTCTAGAGCAATTATAGTTTTTCC
>JAPLXT010000129.1 GCA_026395935.1 Candidatus Nomurabacteria bacterium
CATAGCACTTAACTTATGGCATCATTATAGGCAAGAACGTTTTATTATGGGTATAAAGTGGGTTCTTCTTGAGATACAGGTACCTCGTGATGTTATTAAAAGTCCTGCTGCTATGGAACTTATCTTCACAAATGCTTTTTATCATAAAAGTGGAAAAGGATTCTGGGAACAATATATTCAAGGTGCACCATGGTTTTGGTTTTCTCTTGAGATAGTTTCTTTAGACGGACGAGTGCATTTTTTCATTCGTACTCCTACCCGTATGAGAAACTTAGTAGAGACTCAGATTTATGGGCAATATCCTCAAGCCAAAGTGGTAGAAGTCGATGATTATGCATATCATGTTCCTCAATATAAAAAAGAGGGAGATTGGAATATGTGGGGTTGTGAATTTAAAAAATTAAAAGAGGATTTTCTTCCAATTAAAACTTATAGGAATTTCGGAGACGATATGAAAACTGGAATTAAGGAAGAATTTAAAATTGATCCTATAACTCCTACGATAGAATATTTAGGTTCTATACCTCGTGGCCAGCAAGTTTGGATGCAAATTATTATTCGTTGGAGTATTAAGAAGTATCATAGTCATATTACAGGAGGACATATTGATTTTTATCAAGCAAACGAAGAGTATTTACGTAAAGTACTTTCAACATTTACAAAATATAGTCCAAAAGCAGGTCAGGGAGGTATTGATACGTTTGAAGTTCGTGCCCCAGCTTTCCTTGACCCTATGGTTAAGCAAGTCGCTTCAAATGCACAGCAAATACATTTTGATTGTGGTGTACGCCTTATAGCTCTTTCAGATAAGAGGCTTTGTTCTGAAGATCAATTTCAGAATCTTCGTCGTGAAGTGCGTCTATTGTTCAGACAGTATGCAGCTCCTTCTATTAATGAGCTTGATCGTGTAAATTCTACTCAGTTCGATGCACCATGGTCTGATCCTACTGGCCTTGCTTTGACTAAAATTAAAAAGAGAATGCTTGACTGGTATAGAATGCGTGTTTTCTTTCACCCACCATTACAATACGCTATAAATTATCCGAAAATTTTAGCATCGTTTTTCCCTTCACATAAAGCCAATATTTTTGTTGTTTCTACTGAAGAGCTAGCTACGCTATTCCACTTTCCAGGTATGGTTTCAGAGACTCCAAGCTTCAAGCGTATAGAGTCCAAGATTGCAAAACCACCTTCAAATTTACCTGTATAATGAAAGTCTATGGATGAGAATATAGATACAATTAGACCTAAGAATAAAATACTTAATATTTGGATATTAAGTATTTTCATAATTATTGTTTTAACTGTCTTTTATTTTCTATCTGCACCATTTAAGAATAGCGATGTATTGATCCATATATCTTCCGGTCGACCACTCCGTTCTATATCTAGTGAATTAATAAAAGATCAGGCTATTCGAAGTGATCTCACTTTAAAAATTTTCATTAAATTACTTGGAACAAAAAAAGGAATTATTTCTGGCGACTATTTAATTAAGAAAAATTCTCCAGTTTGGATTGTTGCTTGGCAAATATCTCGTGGGCATCATAATGTTGAGCCGATTAAAGTTACACTAAAAGAAGGGATAACTAAAAACAATATGGCCAAAATTCTGGCTGATAAAATTCCAAACTTTAATACGGATTTATTTTTAAATGATCCTAGAAGTAAAGAAGGTTATTTATTCCCGGATACTTATTTCTTTTACTCACTCTCTAGCACTGACGAAATCATAACCGATATTACCGCAAATTTTCAAAAGAGAATTAATTCAATAGACAAAGATATAAAATCTGGAAATCATAGTTTGTCTGATATAATAACAATGGCTTCAATACTTGAAAAAGAAGCAGGTGGCAAGAATGATATAGCTATAATTTCTGGAATTTTATGGAAGAGAATACAGCTTGGTATGCCTCTACAAGTTGACGCAGCACCAGATACATACAGAGCGGCTGGCTTGCCTGAGAGTCCTATTGGCAATCCTGGACTTCTATCTATTAAGGCTGCATTACATCCACAAGTATCAGGATATCTATTTTATCTTCATGATAAAGAGGGTAACGTTCATTATGCAGTAGATTTTAACGAGCATAGAAGTAATATAGTTAAATATTTAAAATAATTTATGATACTAAAAACTATAAAACAAAAAGAATATGAATTGATCGATAGTGGTATGGGAATGAAGCTTGAAAGGTATGGCGAGTATCTAATGTCACGTCCTGATCCAGAGGCTTTATGGAAAAAGAATTTGAATGATAAAGAATGGAATAAAGCAGATTTAGAATTTATTCGTAATGGTACAAAGAATAAATGGATAATTAAAAATGGAATTCCTAATAATTGGAATATATCATATGGTGGTTTAACTTTTTCTATAAAGCCAACATCTTTTAAACACATAGGACTCTTCCCTGAACAGCTTCCGAATTGGGAGTGGATGACGGAAATAATTAAAAAAAGGAGCGAATCTATTTCTGTCTTAAATTTATTTGCCTACACAGGTGGGGCAACTTTAGTGTGTGCAAAAGCGGGGGCAGAAGTTTGTCATGTGGATGGATCAAAAAATGCAGTAGAGTGGGCACGTGTTAATGCAGAACTTTCAGGATTGAAAGATGCACCAATACGTTGGATAGTAGATGATGTAATTTTATTTTTAAAAAGAGAAATAAAAAGAGGGCGAAAGTATGATGCAATTATAATGGATCCACCTTCTTTTGGTCATGGTCCGAAAGATGAACTTTGGAAGATAGAAGAAGATTTTCTAAGTCTTATGGATTTGTGTAAAAAGGTATTGTCTCCAGACCCTTTATTTATTCTTATAAATGGGTATACTGCAGGGTATTCTTCGATTGTTTATGAAAATAATTTAAATGATTTAATGAAGGAATATAAAGGGAAAATTGAGGGAGGGGAGCTAGTTATAGAAGAAAGTAGTAATAAAAAATTGCTCCCTTGTGGTATTTTTGCAAGATGGGAAAAGAAATAAAAAAAACTGTATTTGTTGGAGTGTCTGGCGGAGTGGATAGCTCCGTCTCAGCTGCTCTACTTAAAGACCAAGGTTATAATGTCGTTGGAGTTTTTATTCGTACATGGTCGCCAGACTTTATAGAATGTACATGGAAAAATGAGAGACGTGATGCAATGCGAGTCTGTGCACATCTCGATATTCCATTTTTAGAATGTGATGCGGAAGAAGCTTATAAGAAAGGAGTGGCTGACTATATGATAGAAGAATATAAAAAAGGGAATACTCCAAACCCTGATGTGATGTGTAATCGTGAAGTGAAGTTTGGAGTCTTTTGGCAATTTGCAAAAGCTCATGGTGCTGACTTTATCGCGACGGGGCATTACGCAAGAAATAATAATCATTTGATGAAAGGCATTGATTCATCTAAGGATCAATCATATTTCCTTTGGACTCTTATACAAGACGATTTAGCTCACACTCTTTTCCCAGTTGGTCATTTGAAGAAAACCGAAGTACGTAAATTAGCAGAGAAATATAAACTTCCCACGGCGACAAAAAAAGATAGTCAGGGTGTTTGCTTTTTAGGCCCTCTTGATATGAAAGATTTCTTGAAGCACTATATAGAAACTAAAAAAGGTGATGTAATTGATGAGAATGGAAAAGTGATAGGCTCTCATGATGGTGCTATATTCTTCACCCTTGGTGAACGTCATGGATTTAATATTTTTAAAAACGAAGAAAATAGTAAACCTTTGTATGTTATTTCAAAAAATATAGAAATGAATACTATAACAGTATCTTCTTCACCAAATCATTCAAAAAATAATTTTTCTGGCTCACAGATAAATACTACTAATGTAAATTGGATTTCAGATGTTCCTGAGCATAATAAGGTTTATAATGCTCAGATTCGTTATCATGGGGATATATTAGATTGCAAAGTAGAGGTATTAGAAGGCCAAAAAGCTCAAATAATTTTTGATAAAAGCGTGCTTGTAGACAAGGGACAGTCAATAGTAATCTACGATAATGACATTTGCTTAGGTGGCTGTGTTGTGGGATAATATGTAAAGTTAATAAATATGAATTCCGAAACTAAAAACTGTCAGAATTGTAAAAAAGACTTCATTATAGAGCCAGACGACTTCTCCTTTTACAAAAAGATGAATGTTCCTTCCCCTACATTTTGCCCTGAGTGCCGACTACAACGTCGCTTAACTTGGCGTAACGAACGCAATTTGTATAGAAGAAAATGTGATGTACCAGGTCATAATGAGTTCATTATTGCCATGTATCCAGAAAATACTCCATTTCCAGTATATGATACTAAATATTTGTGGAGCGATGAATGGGATGCAAATGATTACAAAATGGACTTAGATTTTTCAAGACCCTTTTTTGAACAATGGAAAGAACTTTTTAATTCTGTCCCTACTATTTCATTAATAAACCTACAAGATGTTAATAGTGATTATTGTAATTTTACCTATCAATCAAAAAATTGTTATTTAAATTTTGCTAGTGATGTTAACGAAGATACAGCTTACTTATATCATTCTATTGAAAATCGTAATTGTTATGATATGTTAGGTTCTAGAAAAAATGAGAATTGTTATGAATTAATTGATTGTGAAGAATGTTATAATAGTGCATATCTTAAGGTTTCTTCAAATTGTATTGACTCAAGGTTTTGTTATGATTGTAGAAATTGTTCTAACTGTATTGGTTGTGTAGGCCTTCGAAATGCTCAAAACTGTATTTTAAATGTAAAATATTCTCCTATAGAATATAAAAGTAAACTGGAAAAATTAAATCTTTCAACTATTTTAGGTAAAAAAGATATGGGAAAAGAATATGGCAGTATTCTTAAAAATTATCCTAGAAAGTTTTCAAATTCTAGACACTCTGTTAAATCAACGGGCGATTATATAAATGGAGCAAAGAATTGCACAGATTGTTTTGACATAGAGGGCCCTGCACAGGATTTACGCTATGTAATTTATGGTGTTACAAATATGAGCGATACTTATGATTGCTACGCGATAGGAATGAATATAGAAAATAGTTATGAATGTTTTGATTCAGGAGATAGTATGTCCAATGTTGCTTTTACTGCAAATGCTTGGAATAGTTTTTCTTGCAGATATTGTTATTTTATTAAAAATTGCTCCAATTGTTTTGGTTGTGTTGGTATTAAAAATAAACAATATTGTATTTTAAATAAACAATATACCAAAGAAGAATATGAAGATTTATTACTTAAAATAATTGAACACATGAACGATAAACCATATATTGATAAAAATGATATTGTTTACAAGTATGGTGAATTTTTTCCTTCCGAATTATCTCCTTTTGCTTATAATGAAAGTATTGTTTCAGAATTATTTCCTAATACAAAAGAAGAAATATTAAATCATGGTTACAGATGGAAAGATAAAGAAGTTAAAAATTATAAAATTGATATAAGGTTAGACGATCTACCAATACAGATAAAGGATATTGATGATTTAATCATAGGTAAGGTAATAGAGTGTTCCCATTATGGAAAATGTTCCGAAAATTGCACCTTAGGTTTTAAGATTATTCCAGAAGAGTTACAATTCTATAAAAAAATGAATCTTCCATTGCCTCATCTTTGCCCTAACTGTAGACACTACGAGAGACTATCTCAAAGAAATCCAATGAAATTATGGCATAGAAGCTGTATGAAAGAAGGATGTACTAATGAATTTGAGACTTCGTATGCACCAGATAGACCAGAGATTATTTATTGTGAAAAATGTTATCAACAAGAGGTTTATTAAATTATTATTAATTAATTTTTTACAAAATATATGAATATTGTAGAGAAAATTGAAAAAGGGGCGGAGGATGTTGTTTTTGTTTATACAATATGTGGAGATATAGAGCAAGCTCGCTCTATGGGTTATTCTGCGATAGAAGAAAAGTTGGCTATTTCTATGGATTATTGGGTGATTCATTCTGTATATCCATGGCAAGGAGTTATCAGGGAGATTGATCAATATATGCTCATGTTCTCGACTCAAAAAAGTCTAAGTGAAGGATTAATGAATCATATACAAGCAGAGCATTCATATAAGGTTCCAATGATTGTGAGATGTAATACCGACATGTCCAATGTGCCATATTCGCTTTGGATGGAGGATACACTTAAAAGTGAAGAGAAACTTATCACAGAAATAGAAGCACACGAAAAGCACGATATAAATAGTTTGAATAAATTAAAATAATGTTATATCGATTACGATATAACAACTTCATTCGGACATTAAGCAAATTAAGTATTAACTTATTTGCTTATGATCCTCATTTGTTGTTATAATAAACTATATGGAAAATATTTTAAACGGGGCTACTATGGATATTGTATTACGTCTTTTTGTCGCCTTAATG
>JAPLXT010000045.1 GCA_026395935.1 Candidatus Nomurabacteria bacterium
AATAATCGTATCTACAAACGCGATTACTGGCTCGCTTATCTACAGAAGTAATCTGTGTTAGAATGCCTATATGACTAAAGGCAGTATTGGGGTATTTGATTCAGGACTTGGGGGGCTTTGGGTGTTGAAGCACTTGAAGGATAAGCTTCCTCTATATAATTATATTTTCCTTGGTGACCAAGCAAATGTGCCATTTGGAGGCAAGACTCCCGATGAGCTTTTTAATATTGCGACAAAGGGGCTTGATTATCTTTATGGAGAGATGAATTGTATGGGAGTAGTACTTGCTTGCAATACTATTAGCTCGACTATATATGAGAGGTTAAGAGACTGGAAAGATGAAAAGTATTTTGGGAGAATTCTTTTTGGAATTGTTAGGCCTACAGTCGAGTCTATTGATAAAGGAAAACCGGTTGTGATATTTGCAACACCAAGAACATGCGAATCAGAAGTCTATGAAAAATTCTTGAAAGAGAACGTGAAAAATTATATTAAAATTCCATTACCACAATTAGCTTATTTAATTGAAAATGGAGGAGACACACTTGCTTATGTAAAATATTTTAAAGATATGATAGGGAGTGATATAGAAAGTGGTGCATTACTTTGTACACACTATGGAATAGTTCGTGATGATTTCAAAAAAGTTTTTCCTCAAGTTAAGACTTGGGTTTATCAAGAAGATTTAATACCAAAATATTTGGCTGAGTACTTTATAGAATTCCCAGATAGGGAAGCATTTTTTGAACACGGAAGTAAACTTTCTATTTTAATCACTAAAGAAAGTGAGGTATTTCATAAGTTTAGCAAAAAGTGGTTTGGAGAAAAAGTCAAAATTAAATTAGTAGATTTAAATAATTATGAAACTAACTAAAACTGACTATCTTATATATAGAGACTGTGGCAAGAATGCTTGGCTTAAAGTACACAAGCCAGATGTTTATTATGCGAAGCCCTTGTCGGCTTTTGATCAAGGAATCATAGAGACGGGTAATGAAGTCGATGAGCTCGCTCGTGATTTATTTCCAGGCGGAGTACTTTTGACAAGTAGAGGTGATACAGAGGAAACAAAGGAATTGGTTAATTCTCATATCAACGTTATTTACCAGCCTGTATTTGAGACAGAAAAATACAAAATAGTGTGCGACATTATTGTCTGGGATGATGTCTTCCAAGTATATGATCTTTACGAAGTAAAAGCCTCGAATAGTGGCGAGAATAAAAAAGCTAAGGATGAACTTTATTCATACGATATTGCTTTCCAGTATCTAGTCTTAAAAGAATTAAATATTCCTATCGGCAAGCTCAATCTTGTGCGTCTGAACAGTGAGTATGTACGTGGTGGCGATCTAGATATTGATAACCTTTTCTCGACTGAAGATTTTACAGAAAATGTTTTAAATATTAAGGAAGTAGTTTCAGAGGAAATGAAGAATGCGTATGAAATACTTTCGTCCGGAGTAGAACCCTTCGGTTCTTGTAAGTGTATTACTCGTGGTAGAAGTTCTCACTGTACTACTTTTTCTTATTCGAACCCTGATGTGCCTCCATATAGCGTCCATGATATTTCTAGAATTGGTAGTTCAAAAAGTAAACTCGCAGAATTAATTGACAGAGGAATTTTAAGAATTGAAGACGTTCCAGAAGACTTCCCACTAAGTGAGAAACAAAGGAATCAAGTCATGGCAACGCAAACAGGAAAAATATTTATGGATAAAGAAGAGATTAGTGAATTTTTAGATACAATATCAATACCGATATCATTTCTCGATTATGAGACATTTGCAGCAGGCATTCCAAGGTTTACAGGCTTCTCGCCATTCAATCAAATTACTTTTCAGTTTTCTTTACATGTTGTGAATGATATAGAAAAAGAACCAGAACATTTCGAATTCATTTTTACTGAAAGTACTAATCCCGATATTCCCTTTATTGAAGCACTAAAGAAATATATTTCAAGTACTGGGCATATAGTTGTTTGGAATAAAAGTTTTGAAATGGGGAGGAATAAGGACTTGGCTAGAAGGAATCCCGAGTACCAAGCTTTCCTCGAAGATGTGAATGCTAGAGTAATTGACCTAATGGATATTTTCTCAAATCAACATTTCATTCATCCAAAATTTAAAGGTAAAACTTCCATTAAATATATCCTACCAGTATTAGCTCCAGATCTCTCATACAAAGCGCTAGACATCCAAGAGGGAGCAACAGCCTCAAATACATGGGATTTAATAGTAAGCGACGGCTATACAAAAGAAGAAGCTAAAGAAAAAACTGAGCAATTGCTAACTTATTGCGAGCTCGATACCTTTGCAATGTATAGGATTTGGAAGTATCTCATCGATTTAAAATAAAATTTTGAAAAAAGGCTCTATAATGCTATATTTTATATATTATAAGTTTAATTAATTTTTTTTAATTATTATGGATTTACATCATATACATGGGACAGAAATGGGATTTCATCATGAGACTGAAGGAGCTATGAATTTTTTAAAAAATAGTGTTCATAAGGAAGCAGTAGAAGGTTTTTTAAATCATGCTAAAGAGCATGGCGAATACCATTTTTATGATACAAAAGGTCAACAATATGCGATAAAACATGAATTACAAGATGGTAAGTCAAGTTTTTCAGTTGAGAAATCTTATCATCATTAATTAAAATGAAAGAAGAAATAGAAAAAGGACGAGAGCATCCACTCTCGATGATAATAAACGATACAGTAAAAGTTTTCACAGAGCTTGGCTTTGAGGTAGCTGTAGGGCCAGAACTTGAGGATGTGTATCATTGTTTCGATGCATTAAATTTCCCCGAAGAGCATCCAGCTCGTGATATGCAGGACACATTTTTCATAAAAGGAGAAAAAGATAAAGTCTTAAGGACTCATACTTCTTCCGTTCAAATTCGCTTCATGGAAGAATTTGCCAAGAGTGGCAAGAAGCCACCATTCGCAATAATTGCTCCCGGGAAAGTTTTTAGAAACGAAGCTACAGATGCTACACACGAAATGCAATTCTATCAGATAGAAGGTCTTTTTATTGGTGAAAATATTTCAATGGCAGATTTGAAGGGAACACTATCGTATTTCTATAAAAAGATTTTAGGTGAAAATACGAATCTTCGTTTCCGTCCAAGTTTTTTTCCATTTACAGAACCATCTATTGAATTTGATTTGATGTACAAAGGTAAGTGGATAGAAATGGGCGGAGCGGGTATGGTTCATCCTAACGTTCTAGATAAATGTGGAATTGATTCTACAAAGTATCAAGGTTTTGCTTTTGGTCCCGGACTTGAGAGATTAATGGTTATAAAGTATTTAATGCCAGACATCAGACCAGCTTATCAGGGGGATTTAAGGTTTAATCAGATTTAATATATGAAAATATCTTATAATTGGCTACAAAATTATTTTGAAGAAAAACTACCTACACCTGAAAAAATTGCGGATGGTATTATATTTCATTCTTTTGAAGTAGATGAGTTTGTTGCTCTCGGTGGTGATACTATTTTTGATATTAAAATTATGCCAGACAGAGCTCATGATTGTCTTTCACACTGGGGAATAGCAAAGGAGATTTCCGCAATTTTTGATTTGAAAATATCTTCGCCCAATGGTTTTTTAAAGGTCCTCGGACGAGGGGAACGGGAGCCGGTGCCAGACCATTTAAAAAACCAATTTGGCTCCGATTTGAAAATTGAGATACAAGATGATAAATGTCTTCGTTATATGGGGCGAATAGTAAGGAATGTCAAAGTCGGAGAGAGTCCAGCGTGGCTAAAAGAGAACTTAAAAGCCATTGGTCAGAAGTCTATAAATAATATACAACGACCAGAAAGACAGCAAAGAAAATAAATATTCAAACTGATGCCGTAAAGAGATATGAGAATGAAATATCACCAGAGCTTTGTACTATAACTATGGATGCCATCAGTGATCTTATTTATTCTTTAGCAGGTGGAGAAGTAGAGAGTATCATAGATGTCTATCCTAATAAGGCAAAGGAAAGATTAATTAATATCACAATTGAATATATTAATAAAAGACTCGGTTCAAACTTTTCAAAAGGAGATATTGAAAGTGTTTGGAAGAAATTAAATTTTGTTTATACAGAAAAAGACGGAGGATATGAAATACAAGCGCCATTTTTAAGATTAGATTTAAATGAGCCGCATGATTTAACGGAAGAAGTCGTTAGGATTTTAGGCTATGATAAGCTTGTAGAAAAAATTCCGAAAGTAGAAATTAATAATGAAAAGGATGATGCCTATATAAAAATATTAATGGCTCGCAATAAACTTTTAAATGATGGATATAGCGAAGTTATGACTTACGTATTTCGTGACAAAGGGGATGTAGAGGTTCTCGCTTCTGCGGGGGGTAAAAATTGCTTGAGGAATAATATAGCAGATGGACTTAAAGAAAGTATTAAATTAAATATTTTGAATTTGCCCTTACTTGATATGAAAGAAGTGAAAGTTTTTGAAATTGGCACAGTATTTGGGAAAGACAGAGAAGAGATGCATGTAGCTTATGGAGACAAGAAAAATGTAGTTGAAGTAAAATTAGAAGAATTTATCAAAAATATTCCTGTGGAGAATATTGAAAAATTAATTTCTCATTCTATTTCTGCCTCGCCATTTAAAATGTGGTCCGTTTATCCATTCATCTCACGCGATATAGCAGTCTGGGTGCCAGAGGGAGAAGATAAGGATAAATTGAAAAATATATTAATTGAAGAAGGCACAAATCTTTTAATAAAAGATCCATACCTTTTTGATTCATTTAGTAAGCCTGCCTCGATGCAAGGCGGGGAGGGCAGAACATCTTTTGCTTATCGTTTAGTCTTTCAATCATATGAAAAAACTTTAACAGATGAAGAAGTGAATCCAATAATGGATAATGTTACAAAAAAGATTTCATCTCTAGGTTGGGAAGTGCGATAATATCTATTAAATATAAGGCTAAAATGGCAACAAATATACTAGCGTTTCAAGGTATTTTTTGCTATAATATAAGCAGTTCTTATCCATAATAAATGGATATTTTAAATTATTTTATGGCTAAAAAAGAAGAAAAAAAAGTAAAAGAAGTTCATTATGGTGCTGAGCAAATCTCAGTTCTTGAAGGTCTCGAACCTGTACGACGCCGTCCTGGTATGTATATTGGTTCGACTGGTATAGAAGGACTTCATCATTTGATTTGGGAAATTTTTGATAACTCTCGCGATGAAGCGATGGGTGGATTCTGTGATCATATTGAAGTTACAATGTTGCCAGACAACTCTGTTCGCGTCGTTGATAATGGTCGCGGTATTCCAGTAGGTATTCATCCAAAGACAAAAGTTTCTGCTCTTGAAACAGTTATGACGACACTCCACGCTGGAGGAAAGTTCGGAGGAGAAGACAGTGGTTACAAAGTTTCTGGAGGTCTTCACGGAGTTGGTGCTTCTGTCGTGAATGCACTTTCTATTTATACTAAAGCAGAAGTTCACACTGATGGTGGAAAATATATCCAAGAATATACTCAAGGTAAGAGAAAGGCTCTTGTTAAAAAAGTTGGCTCTTCAAAACTACATGGTACAATTATTTCCTTCCAGCCTGATGAAGAAATTTTTAAACAAGTTAGGTTTGATTGGAATACAGTTATAGCTCATTTACGGCAGCAAGCTTACCTTGTAAAGGGCCTTCGTATAGATATTATAGATGCACGTGAATGGGATCCCTTAACAGGAGGTAAAGGCAAGAGTAGTGATTATGATAATGCTTTTTGGTTTAGAGAATTAGAGCTCGAAGTTCCTTCTACTACTTTTTATTTTGAAGGAGGGCTTGTTTCTCTTGTAAAGTTTTATAATAAATCTGAGAAGCCTATTCACTCTACTGTTTTTTATGTAGAAAAAGAACTTGATCAAGTTGGAGTTGAGGTGGCACTGCAGTATGTAGATGGTATCAACTCTGATATTATTCCTTTCGCAAACAATATTCACAATCCTGAAGGTGGTACTCATGTCACTGGATTTAAAACAGCACTTACTCGTATACTAAATACTTATGGTAAAAAGAATAATTTAATAAAAGAAGCTGATGGTGGATTTACTGGAGATGATGTTCTTGAGGGCCTTACCGCTGTCATATCTGTGAAGCTTCGTGAAATACAATTTGAGGGTCAGACGAAAGCAAAGCTTGGTTCTACAGAAGCTCAAGGAGCTGTGGCAACCGTTTTTGGAGATGCCTTTACATCATTTCTAGAAGAGAATCCAGATGAAGCAAAGTCTATAATCAGCAAATCCTTACTTGCTTTACGTGCCAGAAAGGCCGCTAAGGCCGCTAAAGACTCAATCCTTCGTAAAGGTGCTCTTGAAGGTATGACGCTTCCAGGCAAGCTTGCAGACTGTCAGGCTAAGGATGCTGAGAGTGGGGAGCTTTTTATAGTAGAGGGAGATTCCGCTGGTGGTACGGCTAAGATGGGAAGAGATAGAAAGTTTCAAGCCATCCTTCCTCTTCGTGGTAAAATTCTAAATGTTGAGAGAGCTCGTCTTGATCGAATGTTGGGTTCAGAGCAAATCAAGAATTTAGTTATTGCTATGGGTACGTCCATAGGGGATACTTTTGATCTTGGAAAAATACGTTATCACAAAATAATTATGGCGACCGATGCCGACGTTGACGGAGCCCATATTCGTACATTGATAATGACCTTGATGTATCGTTATTTCAGACCAATTTTAGATGCTGGTTATGTTTATATTGCACAGCCACCACTATTCAAAATCAAAATTGGGAAAGAAGTTTCTTATGCTTATTCTGATGAAGAGAGAGACAAAATTCTCGGTAAGGATGCTCCATCCCTAGAAGAGTTATTAAAAGAATCGGCAAACGAAGAAGGAAATGAAAATCAAGAAGAAGAGGAAGAAGAAGAAAATTCAAAAAATAAAAAGACTGCCAAAATTCATGTTCAAAGATATAAAGGTCTCGGAGAAATGAATTCAGATGAACTTTGGGAAACAACAATGAATCCTGCTAAAAGAATTTTGAAGCAAGTTTCTGTCGTAGACGCTGAAGATGCTAATAAGGTATTTGATATGCTTATGGGTTCTGAAGTGCCACCCCGTAAATCTTTCATCACATCTCATGCAAAGATGGCAAACTTGGATATATAAAATGAAAAATAAAGTAATAATTTTTGATATGGATGGAGTTTTATTTGATACTGTCCCATTTTCAGAAGAATTTTATCTTAAAAGGCACAGTGGAGTTACTAAAGAGATGTATAAAGAAATATATAGTGGTAATTTTCATGAAGAAGCCAAAAAGTATGCACATCTTGTGCTAGAAGAAACAGAAGAAGAAAGAAAAGAAAGGAGAGCTATTTATGATCAGAAGAAAATAATGACGCCAATGTTCGAAGGCATGAAAGAACTAGTTGAAGATTTACACAAGAATGGTTGTGTTTTAGTTCTAAATACTAACTCTTTCATAGGTTCTCCTTTACTTGAAAAATCAAAGATAGATCACTTATTTGATTTTGTTGTTACTGCTGAAATATCAACAAATAAAGTTGAGAAATTTAAAATGATAGAAGATAAATATAAAACTGATAAAAAAGATGTTATTTTTATAACTGATTCATTAGGGGATATAAAAGAAGCAGATATTGCGAAAGTACCGACAATCGCTGTTACTTGGGGAGTTCATGACCGAACATTTTTTGAACGGGAAAAACATTCTAAACTTATAAAAATTGTTGATAAAGTAGAAGAATTAAGCGATTTCATTAAGCAGTATTGGAAATAGAATTTTAATTAATTAGTTTTCCTGATTTACATTTTATAGACGGCCGTCACAAAATTGTAATTTTGTGATACAATATAAGTATGAGGTATAAAGGGTATATAGTTGGTTCAATTGAAAAGGAATTACTAAAATTAATTTTAAATGTTAAAGATAGAGAATTATCTAATAAATATGATGAATCTTTTTATAATATTTTTAAAACTGCTCGTCAGAAATATCAGTATCCTGAAACTATAAAAAGAATGAAAGAAAAAGGGTTAATTAATTTTATAAATAAAGAAGGAGATTTAAAAATAATTTTAACAAATAAAGGTAAACAATTAGCTCAAAATTTATTTTTGCAAGATTATAAACAATTCAAAAGACCAACTAAATGGGATGGGAAGTGGAGAATGGTCATGTTTGATATTCCAGAAGATAAAAGAAAATTGCGTAATATTTTAAGATTTCATCTAAAAAAGGTTGGATTTTTACAAATACAAGGGAGTATATGGATATATCCTTATCCTTGTGAGGAAATTGTGACCTTAATTAAGACGAATTTTAATTTTAGTAATGAAGTAATTTATATTACTACAGAATCATTTGAAAATGATAACAAGTTTAAAAAAGTTTTCAAATTGTAGTAATTTTACATTTTATAGACGGCCGTCTGAGAATTGTAGAATGTGTTTAATTTAATAACAAAAATTCCTATAAATTTATTTGTGGGGATTTTTGTTATTTGACTATTTAAGTTAATTACCTTACTATCTAATCAAATAGAAAACACAAACCTTTAAATAAAAGAAGATGGCAAAAACTATGTTAGAGGAAGAAATGGAGAGAATAAACAATCTTAATCTTCCACCAGAAAGAAAGACAAATATTCTTCTCGTAAAAACAACAGCACTAAAGTTGTCTGAAAAACTGCAAGATATTGAACACATTGATTCTCTTGCAGGACTAAGACTTATCGTAAACGAAGAGCTTAAAATATTAGAAAGTCTCTTAAGTTTGTAAAAAATCTGCACAAGTTAGACTTGTGCAGATTTTTTTGTTTTGTTAATTTAATATCCTCTCTTTAATTTCTTTTTGAATTCTTTCCATGAAGGATTCCAAAGTTACTCCTTCAAGTTTCTCTGTTCTGCCCTCTACCGTTATTACACTCGCATCACGTTCTTTGTCGCCTATGACTATTACATAAGGAACTTTACTCATCTTGGCATTACGAATTCTCTTTCCAAGTGATTCATTTGAATCATCGAGCTCTACTCTGATATCTGCGTCCTTCAATTCTTTGTAAATACTATCAGCATATTCTTTTTGATGTTCAGAAATTGGTAATATTATAACTTGCACGGGTGAAAGCCAGAGAGGGAAGTTCCCCGCAGTTTGTTCTACGAGGAATGCGAAGAACCGATCGAAGGAACCCATGATTGCTCTGTGGATTATCACGGGATGTTCTTTTTCTCCTTTTTGGTTTGTGAAAAAAAGATCAAATTTATTAGGAGAATAGAAATCTACTTGAGCTGTAGCTATACTATCTTCTTTCCCATTTACATTTTTTATTTGCACGTCTATTTTGGGTCCATAGAAACTTGCTTCGCCTGTACCTATTACAAACTTAGCGCCGAATTCTTTAAGCGCTTCTTCAGTTAGTCTCCCTGCTTCTTCCCACATTTCTTTGTTTTGAATATCACC
>JAPLXT010000114.1 GCA_026395935.1 Candidatus Nomurabacteria bacterium
GCAGGGGTAGATTCTGAGTCGTGAGTAGGGTCGTATGTTGCTTTTATATCTCCACCAGCATGACAATTTGGATCTTTCCCATCTATTAGTCCATTACCATTGTTGTCTTTATCATCAGAACATTGTGGTTTCCCAATTGTAGGTTCTTCGGGTAGAACATTATCTCCACCATTAATACTGACACTAGTATTACCCCCTTTTTGTCCATTTGGTCCGATACAAGTAACTGTATAAGAAGTAGTTTTAACAAGAGGTCCTGTATCAAAAGATCCAGTCGTTCCTGTTCCCCTCCCTATACCTGCGTTACAACTAGTTGCGTTTGTAGAAGTCCAACTAATTTTTGAAGTTTTTCCTGAATCAACAGATGCTGGTGTGGCGGTTACAGTCACAACTGGGAATTTATAAACATCTAAGACGTTTACAAAAGCATCACTACTTACTTCACCTTTGTCACCCTTACAAGTTACAGTATATGATCTACTTTCTGATAAAGCTTCTGTTATGAATGATCCATTAGGGTTAGTACTTGTACCAATACCAGCATCACAAGATGTGGTATTTGTTGATGTCCAACTAATTGTTGAAGTTTCTCCTACAGCTATAGGCTTATTAGGAGGAGTAACTGTTTTGTATGATGATTCAGAATAACTTTTAGCATTATATGGTTTAGTTAAATCATTCTCCTCGTGACAATTAGGATCTTTTATATCTATTAATCCATCTTTATCATTATCTTTTCCATCATTACATTCAGTCACAGTAGGGTAAGCTGTAACTTTTATAGTTGGGAAAGTGTTGCTAATATTATTAGGACTAACTGTAACATAAACATTTCCACTTCCCTTAGATCCTTTCGCGTCAATACAAACTACACTATAAGAAGTATTTGTTGTAAGAACTCCTGTTTTGAATGATCCGGTTGTGCCCTTTCCATTACCCGCACCTGCGTCACACGAGACTGCTTTAGTAGAAGTCCAACTAATAACAGTTGTATTACCCTCTTTAATAGATGTTGGTTTTGCTGTGACTTTTACAGAAGGGAAAAGATTCGTGGTGTTGTTACAGAGTGGATAATTTGTTGCACCATTTTGGCATGTACTATTTGTCGTAGTACACAAAGGAGGATTGTTTGCTTTGTTGTCCAAACAAACATTATCTCCTGTTATAGTACAAAGTGGTGGATTAGTTGCTTTGTTTATACAAACTCCATCTATAGTAGTACAACGCGGTGGATTGGTAGCATTATTTAAACACTTAGTATCGAAAGTATCACAAACTGGAGGATTATTCGCTTTATTGATACAAGCACCATTTATAGTAGTACACTCTGGTGGGTTAGTAGCTTTATTAATACAAACACTAGGGACGGTTACTGCGACGAAAGTATTTCCACTACTCTTTGATCCATTTGCTCAAGTACAAGAAATTGTAAATGATTTACTTTTTGTCAGAACTCCTGTTTTGAATGATCCAGTTGTACCTGTTCCATTACCTGTGCCTGCGTTACAAACTGTTGCTTTTGTTGATATCCAGCTTATAACCGAAGACCCCCCTGCAACTAATCATAATAATCACGAATACTACCATTAGAACTATTCAAGAAGTTCCCATTTAGTTTATTTAAATTGACTTTATTATCTTCTGGTATGTTTGTGTCATTTAGTATTCCTCCTACGCGGATAGATCCATTAATAGCATCAATACTGATAACACTTCCTACTGGAATTACAAAGGATGGAGCTAGAGGAGGATTTTTTGTCATTCCTCCATATATTTTATCACTCAAATAAAGTGGATTTTTGGGAGTCCAAGCGGTTACCTCGGTTCTATTTGTGGGGATACCACTCAAAATTCCTTCTATTATTATATGTCCAGTAGTCCCTTTATTCATATCCTCCCCTGCTACTCCAAAGACAAGAGATTTACTCTTATCACTTGCTATTGCCTTCATCACTATTGGAGCATTGTTTTTATTAAATGATGCTATATAAAGTACATCACCCTTTTTTAAATTTTCACCTGCTTCCACTTGGATAACCTTGTTACCATTTTGATCTGTATTTATTACACCCGTAATTGTTTTACCTGTAGTAGAAGTTGTATCTGTTCCACCAATGACACTCAAATCTTTGTTTTTGGAAGTTCCTAAAAGTGGGGCAAAAACTTTTTGCATTGTCACTACTCCTTTAGTGTCAAAAATTGTTGCTCTATTTGCAAATAAATAATAACCTGCCAGTAAAAGTAGCAGAATCAATATAAATGCTATTATGAATGCTTTGCTTTTTTTAGGGTTATTTTCCATAAATTTTAATAATTATTAATTATTTAATATGCCCTTACAAGCTGGGTCTTGTGCATCTGCTAATCCGTTTAAGTCATTGTCTATTCCGTCTGTACAGTTTTCTTTAGCCTTACTACCTTTTCCAATTATTCCATCTGCATCAAAGACATCTATGTTTTCTTCTGTTAAACAAGATGCATATTTTGTTTTATATTCTGTTGCCGTTAGAACCTTTCCACCAGTTTTTACAGCTTCGGCATTAAGTATTTTTATTAAATTATCATCTCTACGTTTTTGTGCATCTGCTATTATTCCACTAACTTCATCTCTTATTGGTTGAAGTTTTGCTATATTTATCTTTGCTTGGGCTATAGCATTTGTATAATCAGTTATTTTTTGATTAGTTTCATCGTTGTAATATAATATATCTTTTGTAAGGTCTAGACCACCTTGAGCCATTGGTACGTATGCAGGATTCTTATCTACTCCTATACTTGTCTCAGTGTCATTATACTGTCTTGTCATATTATTAAAATATATTTTGTTCATCATTTTATCGAATACATCGTAAAAGTTTTGGAATAAATTACTATTTACATATTTTAAATTAATGTCTTGTAAGCTTTTTGCCTCTTCAAACTTACTCGAATCTTTAGTTTTATATGCATAAGATGTTACACCCATATTTTTTGTTCCAGTAAATGGTCCAAAATAATTTAAGAACCAAGCCACAGCATTAGAGTCAGTTATTTTTTTCCAAACATTTGGGTTGTTATCAAAAATACTTGCCAATTTTTTATAAGATTGACTGTCTTCACGATCTATTCTCCACTCCATTCTATCCATATCCACCATATTTAATGGTCCAGTATATATTGTTCCAACCCAATTTTGATATGCAGATTGTGCATCTGAGGAGTTCGTTCTATAACTTGGATTTGGTCCTGGAATACAGTAATCGAGTTCTCCCATACTCGTCATTACTTTTGGTAATACCCCAAGTATCTCTTTGGCGGCGACGATGTAGTCTTGCTGAAGCTGGATGACCCCCCTCTTGGCTATTGGGCTTTGTTGGTCCTTTTTCCAATTCTGCCATTCGCTTCCATTCCAAAAGGCTCTATCTCCTACCTCCCAACCATTATAACCATCAATCATCAACTTTGTTTTTCCAGCTGTTGTTACTGTATAAAATGGATTTGATGGATAAGTAAGTTCTTTTTCTTTAGTGTCACTATTGTAAATATAAATTTCTGGAGCAGTATTAGGATACAATCCAATCGCAGTATTTATTTCTTTTGGATAAACCTTAACGGCAACATCAGAAAGAGTTGCTTTATTAGTATCAGCATTCCAATTTCCAAGATTAGTCGTATCACTATGTATATAAGTATTTCCTAGATCACGAGTTAAATTAAAATTATTATATGCACCATTATTATCATAAGCACCACTGGTACCAGTATTGGTGTCCCCAGTGAGGGTATTCATATTGTCCGTCCAGTTGGTAGCTACAGCAGAATCTGAAAGGCTTGTAAGTCCCCCACCTTGAAGTTTGGATATTAAAGCTGAGAATAATACATTTAGTCCATCATTTATTGTTTTCACAAGTTCAAGCTGGCGGTCTGGAGAATTCAAATAGTTGCCGACTTTATCTTTTATAAGACTTCCTGGGGTTATAGTTTTCCATTCTGCACATACACCATATTCATTATCTCCATTAAAATTCTGATATGCTGGTTTTGTTTTTACAAAAACAAATTTTGTTGGTTGCATAAGTCCAGTATTTTCAACATTCCCAACATCTTCTGTTTTAGGACTACTATCTTTGTTGTACATTTGCCACTGAATGCATTCTTTCTGACTCATAAAACCATTGTTCTGAGCGATTTCAGCTTTTTGATCGCTTACTACTTGTGATTGCATATCACTTAAATATTGGCTTGCCAGCATATTAAAACCGAGAGGGTTATTTTGTTCTCTTTGCGTAAGGGCAAGCCAGCCATTCCACCCACCCAAAGAGAAATCTCTAGCGAAAGCATTATTAGCATCTTGGGCTCTCTTCAACACCGTTCTTGTGTCTTGGGCTTTTTGAAGATCAGCATTACTATAGTAAGATTTTGGGTCTGATATGAAACTACTCAGATCTCCCTGGAGATTTCCAAGGAATTTTGATGAACTATTTATTATACCCATGTTATTAATCTTGGTTCTTGAGAAATCCGCAGCGTAAGGACTTGCATTATTAGGAGCAAGAAGTACATCTATGCCAGTCTCTACAACATTCTTTTCAATATTATAAGTAAGATTTCGCATGTTCTGGACAAATAATGGGTTGCCCCCATATCCAGAATTTATCCAATTCATAGTACTACGAGCCATAGCAGTCAATTGATTTTTGGCAAGTGTAATAGCAATACCATCAAAACATTGTTCTTTAAAATTTTTAGCTTTTGCTTCATCTAATTGTTTTTTAAGTAATGCTCTACCGTCGGCATCTATTGAGTCTATTTGTTGTAAACATGTTTTAAATTGATTGCCATTAATATCTATTCCAAGATTTTCAAGAATTGTATCTATCGCTGGAGCAAGACCACCTATTGTTGGAACAGATTGACCCGTTGCTTCAGCTGAAGCCTTGCCACTTTTACAAGCAGTCTTAGCAGCTTCTATTGCTGCATCCTCACCTTTTTTCTGGATTGCTTCTTTGACCGCTTTGCCCTGTATAAGTCCAGACATCCATTTTGAAACTGTATTTACAACCCCAGTACAACCAACGACACTTGTCAGCAAACTGCCAGTTACCACATCAGAGACTTTAAATTTATATGTGCTGTCTCCACCTTGGTTTGGGTTAGAATAAAGGCTAGACATACTAGGTGTAGTTGCAGCATTTATAGGGATAATAGGCAGAATAAGACACAACAAAAAAACAGAAACTATCATCCTTGAAATTATTTTTGTAATAGTTTGTTTTTTCATTTTTAATTCTTTACCTTTATAATTAGTAATTGTTAATTAGTAATCATTAATTGCTTTCATTATACCATTTTATTATTGACTATTGCAAAAATTCAGAGATTTTTTCTAGATCTGCTCCTAGTGCATCGCTGTACTTTTTATAGTTTAGTATAGCTTTCATCCCTCTGAGCGGGTCATTGAGCATTGTGGTAAGGTCATGGATGGTTTGACCTGTTTTCTCATAATTATTTGTGGCGCTCAACTGCAAAGAGGCAAGGGTCTTAGGGACGGGGACTTTTATGAATTCTTTGCCGAAATTTTGGTATGCGATGGCGACAGTTTTGGCGGCGTATAGGGCTTGTGGGTCTTTATTATTCAAACCCTGAATGCATTATTTCCTATGGCATTAGTAATAGCGCTCATTGATTCATCGTTAAGTGAGCCTGTTTGTTGCAAGGAGACAATTGTAGCGAAAAATTCTTGAGACAAAAGATCATTATCAGTAATGGTTTGAGATGGGTCACCCGATAAACCGCCATTGTTTTCGGCTAAGGTTTTCTTTTTAGCCATAATAAACTCCTTGTTCTCTGGTCCGTTTTTATTTGGATCGAGTCCCCACAAATATTCCTCCCAGTCAGGAATACCGTTGCTATTGCTGTCTTTTTGTATAACTTCACCAACTGTTATTTTAGCAGGCTCCTTACTCGTTAATTTTTTGCTTTTAATTAAAGAAACAATTCCTTTTACTGTGAAAAATAATGCAATAAATACAATGATAATTAGGATAATTGCTTGAAATTTTTTACTTGGGAGATAATTTTTATAATCAGTCATAAGATTAACAAATGGTTAATTAAGAATTTAAAATACTCTATTTTATATAGAAATACTATCTCAATAATACAACCTATTATTAAAATATCCTAATCTTTTAGCTAGAAAAGATGAGATATTTGAATCCATTTTTCAAATTTGATGTCCTCGGCTCGAGCTTTTGGATTTATATTTAATTTTGCAAAAATCTCATCTATTTTATTTATATAAGGAAGTCGGACTTCCTTAATTTGTATATCTTCCAGATTTTTACGAAGAACTTTTCTTTTATGCGCAAAACCAGTCTTTATTAATCGAAAAAATAATTCTTCATCACTTTTTTCTTTAAAAAGTTCATTGGAGATATTGTTTATAGAAATAATTGCTGAATCTACTTTTGGTTCAGGTGAGAAAAATCTTTTATGAACCTTCATTATATATTTAGGTGTAGCATAAGCCTTCACACTTAAAGAGAGAATGCTTTCCTTCCCATCTCGGGCAACAATTCTTTCCGCAACTTCTTTTTGTACCAAGAGGGTCATAAGAGTTGGTTTGTTTTTTACATCACTTAAAAATTTTCTGATTATTGAGCCAGTGATGTTGTATGGGATGTTGGCAATTATTTTATAAGAAATATTTTTAAGATAAATATCAGGTTTAAATTCTAGGCAATCCCCTTCTACTATTTTTAATTTCTTATTTTTAATTTCTTCTTTAAATCTTTCTTCGAGAATTGTTACAAGATCACGATCCATCTCAATAGCAAAAACCTTTTTTGATTTCTCTAAAAGTTTTTCTGTGAGGGCGCCTTTACCTGGGCCGATTTCTAGTACGACATCTTTACCACAAAGAGAACTCGCTTCACACATTTTGAAAAGCGCCTCTTTTGATTTCAGAAAATTCTGCCCCATTGATTTCTTCGCTTGGTGAGTCATATTATAAGTATACTATTGTTTCTCCATTTCTAGAATGGCTTTGAGTAAATTCTGTCAGATGAGTGGGGATATCATAAATGAACTCACTTGGATTATTTACTTGTTTCATTCCGAAAATTGTTCGCAAAGATGCGTAAGTTAGGAAAAGTTTTTTCTCTGCTCTAGTGAGTGCCA
>JAPLXT010000076.1 GCA_026395935.1 Candidatus Nomurabacteria bacterium
ATACTTGCGCCTAGTCTATTCAACTCTGTGAAGTATATAGCACGATTTTCATATACCCAGTCGTGAATCATTGTCTGCCCTTTGGCTTTTATAGCGATAGGAACGAAGAATGGAAGATTGTCCATATTTATCCCTGGGTAAGGATTTGCGTGTATTTTATCTTCAAGAGCTTTTAGTTTAGATGGGAATATTTGTATGTCTATTAAATCTGTCTTTCCATTGTGAGATTTATATTTTTTAGACGTTTTATATTTTAAGCCCATTCTTTTTAACTTTTCAAGTTCAAGTGCAAGGAAGTCGATAGGACAACGCGTAATCGTAAGAAGAGAATCAGTAGTAACTGCAGCAGAAATGAACATCATGGATTCAATAGGGTCTTCACTGTTGTGGTATTCTATATCCATATTTATATCTTTTACTCCATGAATGATTAGTGTAGAAGTCCCTATACCTTCTATTTTTACTCCAAGTTTTTCTAGGAAGAAGCAGATTTCTTGAACCATGTAGTTTGCACTAGCAAACCTTATTGTTGTTGTACCATGTATTTTTGCGACAGCCATAAGTATATTTTCGCAAGCAGTATCTCCAGCTTCATACATTACAATATTCCCAGGCTTTAATTTTTTGCTGGTAATTTTGTATTCAGTATTTGTAGTTTTGATTTTAACACCTAGATCTTCTAAGGCGTAAGTGTGAGCTGAGATAGTACGCTTGCCAAGCTTACATCCAGAGGCATGAGGAATAGAAAAAGTAGGAAGAAGGTGGATAAGTGGACCTATAAGCATTATGACTGAGCGGGTTTTAATAGCAGATTCAGCATTAATTTTTGTAAGGTCGAATTTTTCTGGTGGAGTAATTAACACAGAATTGTTGTCTATCCATTTTACTGACACTTCCAAACTTTCAAGTATCTCTATGACTCTGTAAACTTCCTCAATACGGGCGATGCCGTGTAGGGTAGTCTTGCCCTTATTTAGAAGGGAAGCACAGAGGAGTCCAACGGCCCCGTTTTTAGAAAAGTTGGTAGTGATGTTGCCATTCAACTTTTTACCACCACTAATTTGGAAATCGATAGATTCATTTATAGAAACTATTTGGTGATTCAACACTTCGCTAATTTTCCCTAAAATTTCAGTACTGAAATTTTGCTCGCCCTTCTCCATTCTTGCTACAGCACTTTGTGATGTCTCAAGCTCTTTTGCAAAAGCTTCTTGAGTCATATTCTTGCGTTCTCGTAACTCTTTAATAAAGATACCAATTTTTTGTTGCTCTGATTGTTTTCTCATGTTTACAATTATATATCACATGTGATATAATTGCAATATGTATAAGATGGAAGAATATGTGGATATCAAGAATTACTCGACTTTGCGTGTAGGAGGCCAATTCCGCTGTTTTTGCGTTATTTCTGAAGCGGATGATCTTGCATCGGTTTGTGCTACAGCACAAACCGATGCGTCATATAAGGATATTCCTATCTTTATATAAGGTGGCGGTTCAAATATAGTCTTTTCTGATGGAGTATTGAATGTGCTTGCTCTAAAGATTGAAATTAAAGGTTTTGAGATATTAAACGACACAGACGAGTACGTGGACATCAAAGTGGGCGCAGGTGAAATTTGGGATGAGATAGTAGGGAAAACAGTAGGGATGAATTTGTCAGGGTTAGAATCACTGTCAGCAATTCCAGGTACAGTCGGGGCAAGCCCAGTGCAAAATATTGGAGCATATGGAGCCGAAGTTAAAGACACAATACAAGAGGTGGAAGTTTTTGATATCAAAGATGGGAAAATTTCTATAATTTCAAACAAAGATTGTAAATTCGGATATAGAGATAGTATTTTCAAAAATGAGGCGAAGAGGAAATATGTGATAATTGGGGTAACTTATAGACTCAAGAAATCTATTCCAATAATACCGGATTATCCAGGAGTTAAAAAATATTTTATTGAAAATAATATTAATAATCCAGCCTTGAAGCAAATTCGCGAAGCGATTATAAGCATTAGAAGCGAGAAATTGCCAAATCCAAAGGAGAATCCGAACGTAGGCTCATTCTTTAAGAATCCGATAGTTTTAAATGAAGTAGCTTATAAGATAATTGAAGAATTTCCAAATGCGAAATTCTTTGCACTCAAGGATGATCTTACGAAAATTCCCGCAGGTTGGCTCATAGAAAATGCTGGATTGAAAGGTGAATCTTTCGGCAATGTATCTGTTTATGATAAAAATGCTCTTGTGTTAATAAACATAGGTAATGCTACAAGTAAAGACATAATAAAAGCTCGAAATGAAATAATTAAAATAGTGAAAGATAAATTTGGAATTACTCTTGAACAAGAGCCCGAGATAGTGTAATTGATTTTAAGTGAATTTTTAGTATAATACCCCTATTGCCGGAGTGGCGGAATTGGTATACGCGCGCGACTCAAAATCGCGTCTCGCAAGGGATGGAGGTTCAAGTCCTCTCTCCGGCACCAGAATAGAACTAGACGGTTTTTTAGAAGCTGAAATGCGGGACGCGCGAAGCGCGTCCCAAGGATTCCCGCCGAATTT
>JAPLXT010000017.1 GCA_026395935.1 Candidatus Nomurabacteria bacterium
GAGGCGAAGCCTCTTTGCCGGAGGATGATTTTGGGGCAATGTTTGCAAAAGAGAATAAGAATAATAAGAGTAATCTAAACCAGTTATGATATATAGCTGGCATGATGAAAATTAGTCATATCACGCATAAAAAACCCATCATATGGGGTTGCGTGATATGCCGTACGGGAAACTGTACGAGAGGCTTCGGTCTCTACCTATGTGGTGGGCTTTTTGTTGCCTATTTCTAGGGCTTATCAATTAGAAACAAAAGAAAAATAATAAAATTATGAAAAAAAAATTTATAATATTTTTAATTATTTTTTTAGCAATTACAGTTTTTTCTCCTTTGCCAATTTTTGCTTCTGAATATAGTGAATCGCATTGCCCAAAAATTATTAAAGTTGAGGATAGTTTGGGTAATGTTGGTGTTAATGGTAACGGCATTAAAGGTTCTTTCATTAAAGGTACTGTGAATACAATTACAGTTAAGATTACGGCGACTGATCCTCAAGGATTACCGTTGTATTATCAATTTCTTTTTGGTTATTGGATGAAAGTTGATGGGACAGAAATGACAAATTGGGTTACTGAAAATACTACTACTCTTGATGTATCCAACGCAAATATAGGCGCCAATCAATCAAATTGGATTAGAATAGATAATCAAGATGGGTATGGTTGCTTAGGTGCTTATTACGACACACAAGCTAATTTTATGTATGAGGTTTATCCACCTGGAGTCAGTTGTTCATCTTTTACATATTCTAATTGGGACACTTGCTCAAATAGTGGAGAACAAACAAGGTCAGCAATTTCTTCTTCTCCAAATGGTTGTATTGGCGGAGCTCCTGTTTTAAGTCAAAGTTGTAATTCCATTCCTATTCAAGTTACTCCTCCAATCAAAACTACAAAACAAATAACTACTAAAAAAACTACTACTACTACAACTCCTCTCGTTATTAACAATTCAAATTCAAATCAAACACCCCCAGACGATACAGGTTGTGATTCAGGCACTGGTTTTAGCTCAATGACTGGTAATTCATGCAATGATAGAACTCCAGCTACACCCTCAAGATCAATTCCAGTCACATCTCAAACACCAGTAACAGTAATTACTCCTCAACCTCAAAATACATCAGTGGCTTCAACAGAAAAAGAAATAATAGAACCAGTTTTAAAAACACAAATAAAGACAGTAACTCCTGCTGTTATAAAAACTCCAGAAATCAAAAAACCCGGGATTGAAATAAAAGAAGATACTTCAGATACTACCAAACTAAATCAAGCAAATTTAGATGATAAGGTTTTTATTAATTCAGAAACCCCCAGTCATAAAAGCCTATGGCAAAAGATTAAAGTATGGTTGGGTTTTAAAATATAAAAAGTATGGAAGATATTGAAGATATAAAAAACAAAATTAAATCTGCTGTTAAAAAATCTATGCCAGATATTCTTCAATTATTGCATCTGAATGTAAATGAACGAACAATAAGTTGTTTAATTAGTAGTTCTCTCAGGGATTTATCGACTGAAGAACTTAGTGTTGATTCTGAATATGATAGACATATAGATAAAGAAAAAATAATGTCTTTAAAAGAATATGCAGAAAAATATAGAAATAATTTAAACGAGAAAGAAAAGTTTGATTGTGCTTGTGAAGATTGTAGAAAAATAAAATCTAATAAAGAATTTGAAGATACTGAATATTCAAAAAGGCCTGATATTGTTATTCATAAAAGAAACTCTGATGATAAAAATAATGTCGTAATAGAGGTTAAGAAAAATAAAAAGTGTCTTTGGGATTATTTAAGACTAAGATATATGACTAGTCTTGATGAAGGATACGGATATAAACTTGGAATTTTTATTTATTTCCCAGACGATAAAACAGAATATATTTATTTCATTAATGGAGAAAAAAATTAATTTATGAATTCAATTAATGAGAAAAAAATAGAAATTTTAGTCGAAAAAGCTGAAAATTTAATCTCGCAAGGCTTAAATGATAATGCAAGAAAAGTTTTAGATCAGATTTTAGAAATTGATTCAAGTAATGAATATGCATTAAACGGTAAAATTAGAACAATGCAATGGGCAATAGATGAAGGAAAAATAATCAAATACATT
>JAPLXT010000078.1 GCA_026395935.1 Candidatus Nomurabacteria bacterium
AGACTCTTTTTCCTATATCGAAACGCCAGATCAACTCTCGACCATCAATGATGTTAAGGCAGATATGGAGCGCCCTTATCCGATGGATCGTTGAAAGTTATTATTGCAGTGGTCGCAATATCTGTTTTATCTAAGTATCAATATATCTTAGGTCTCGTTGCAGCAGCACTGTTCCTCGCATATTTGGCTCACTGGATAGCGTTTTAATACTTAAGAATCAATAAGAAAGGAGCGAGGCGTAGCCTCGCTCCTTTCTATATTTTGAGAAAGTAAGAGTACAAGGTATAATGAAATTATGAAACCAGATTCTTATAAAACGTGGTTGATAATATCCGTCATTATTATTGGTAATATTATGGTTTTCACTATGTTGTCGAAAAAATTAGAGAATTATGTAGTAGTTAAAATGGACAGTCAGAATGCTATCGATGTGCTAAAACTTTAAAATATGGCAAACGTAGAATTAACAAAAATACAAATTTTCAAAAAAAATATTTGGAAGCATTTGTACAAATATTTTCCTTGGGTTCAAAAGCACTTTTTGAAATGGCATTTAGTTTGGCACGAAAAGGGCCGTCAACCTTATCACATAGGATGGCTCGCGCCAGGACGTACCCTAGAAGAGCTAGAAAAACATCTATACACAGAGTGGGGTTTTGGGAACCACTTCGTAGCATGGAGGGACAATGGGCAGATTCTTTCATGGCGTAAGCTTGAGGATTTTGATAACCAATATCATATAAGAGTATTTAGAGATGGAGAGATAAGAGGGCATCATGAGTTCACCCCAGAAAGTAAACCATTTGAACACTTTATAGAAATAAATGAAGAACCTAAAATGGAAGAATTTAAAAAGTTTTTAGGACATTATATTGTCCAAAAGAAATATATTTCACATTTACAAATAGATAGGAAAACTGCTCCAGATTCAGAAATAACTATAGACAATAGACTTGATAAAAATGGAAGACATAGAAAAAATTAAAAATACAATAATGAAAATTTATTCAGAACTTCCTGGGATTGATGGAACTTTCACCCCGATTTCTATAACAATAAAAGAGGATGGGACACCTGCCGCTCTAGCCTTTTTTGATATTGATAAAACTTTGGCAGAGTTGAAGAACATTCATGGTGCAGCTATTAGGACTTTATTCAAAGAGCTTTTTGATAAAGAATTCGAAGGGATAGAAGAAGTTTACTTTAAAGGTTTCCGTCTGGGGAATTCGTTTCGTGAATTTGATCGCATGAATGGAATTTATAATTTAGGTTTTAAAGAATGGATTGATCCGGATGTTTACATTAAAGAACGACTAAATCAAAAAAAGAAAGAGATTGATAGTGAAGGCAACGAAACCCACAAAATTGCCAAGATGTACCTTGATAGATACGCTATCATTGCATCAAAAATAGCAGAAGATATTTATAGAAATGATAAAGAAGAATTTGAAACCTCAAAAATCAAGCCAGTATTTGCTCTTGCAAAGTTCTATCAGAGTATGGGAATACCAATGTTCGGCATGACGGCCAACGGGAAGGATTTCGTCCACACTATTGCCAAGTATCTTGGCCTTTCAGAATTATTTATAGATATTGCGACCGATGAAGATATGGTGGGTGGAGGGAAGGAAATAATAATTCCAAAATTAATTAAAAGATTAGAAGATAAGGGAATAAAAATTTCAAAAGACAAACTCGTGATAGTTGGCGACTCTCTCTTCGGAGATATTGGTAGTGGTTACAGATTCAAAGAGAATGGCGAGGAAGTATTCATTAAAGGAATTCTAGTTTTGAAAGATATGAATGAATTACAAACAATGAAAAATCAAATTGAAAAGAATAGTGAATTAAAAAAGATTATACAAAATACAGACACAGAAGCCTTCATAGTAGACAACGTGAAAACAGATCAGAATGGTACCCCACTAATCATGGGAGATAAAAAGAATTTCTTAATTAAGCTTTAAACATCGTGAGGCAAGACCTCACGATGTTTATTTTTTACAATTTAGAAACGGCCGTTTCTAAATTGTAGGATGGTAATTTAAATACTATGAAATAAGCATATTATTTTGGTATTGACAGAATGTATGTTTATATGCTATAATATACACAAGAACGATTTTGTTCTTAATAAAAATAATAGACAAATGGAAAAAGCCAGTAACGGTCAGTTCCGGGAGTTTGTTGGAAAACTTCTTGTCAAAGGTAATGATGAAAATGTTGCCAAAATTGACAAAACAAAAATCCAAAATGCTATCAATTCTCTGTCTTCTGCCGAAGACACCGTATTTGAAAACCTCATCCGGTTTATCAACAATGGATGCCGCTTGCTCGTTGATGGGTTTGTTTCAAAACTTTTTCAGAAAACAAATACCATTAAGGTTGCGAAAAATCCAAAGTCATTCACAGTCAAAGAAAATTCCGTTAGGGACTTTCTTAAGCCTGTTATCAAAAGGGAAAAGGAATTAAAAAATCCTGACCCATATGTTGATAATGACTTATGGAATTATTTCAAAGATAAAACCATTCCGGGTTTCATCGAAGATTTGGTTTCAATAATCTACCGATTCCTTGTGAATTTAACTCACGGGCAAATCTTGGATGAAGCTGAAAACACCGGAATTAAGAAAGTCTATACCTACTTGGAAGGGCTTTCAATAATTCGCCAAGCTATCTTGGATGGAGAGGTTGATAAAAAGGGAACGGGCATCTTTGTTTATTTCAAGGTTGAGGGTATAGATACTCTGTTCCGCTTCGACGCCTTTCGTCTTGGCGACGGTCAGCTCGATGTCGACGTCGGCGGGACCCGTCTCGGCTGTGAGTGGCGTGCCGGTAGTGGTGCATGCTTCAGCAACTAAAACTTTGAACCTTTGTTCGTAATGAATATAAGAGACTCTCTGGTACTTTGTATCTTTGGGTCTTTTATTTTTTTATAATATAATGAAAAAGGGATACTTCAAGACTCTTCGGTTACGGCTTGAGAGTAAGGATTCTGAAAAAATAATCTGTGAGAATTGTATCGGTCATGGCTTATACAAGAGTGCAATTATATTTTCTAAATTAAAAAATAAAATGTTGGTGAAAATAGTTGGTGGACTTTTATGTCCCGAATAAAATACAGCACGATCCCTGGCAATTTATATGCTTTTGGATCGGCAGTGAATATGATGGCTATTTTCACAAGTCTGTACCGCTTCAACGCCTTTCGTAATGACGACGGTCAGCTCAATGTCAACGTCAACAAGACCAATCTCGACAATGAGTGGAATGCCGGTAATGGTGCATGCTTCAGAAACAATATATTTCTCCTCAATTATTTTGAGGAGTTTTACTTTCAAGGCCTTTCTTCCATCCGCCAAGCATACGACCTACTTCATCTAATTGAGTAGAGAGAACGGCATATTTATCATTGGGGATACATTTATTCTCCCAAGCTAATTGTAAGAAGAATTTAACGCCATCAAGTTTAGATATTGAAATGGTAATGCGGTTTATCTTATTATTTCCTGATAAATATAAAGAAACAAAAATGTTTTCTAATAACTCGAGAAAGTAACTATCAATCTTACTACCAAGATTATGACGATAAGTTTTCGGAAAATCAGCTAGGAATTTAAACCAGACAGTGTACGACTCTTTTGCTTTTATGAGTACCGTAGGTACTCGGGGGGGGGGGTAGAAGATATATTCATATAAATTAAAATGAAAAAATTTGATAAACAATATAAAGATATCATAGAAATAGAAAATTTGCTCCTTGCGTGGCAGGAATTTCTGTGTGGAAAAAGTAAAAAGAAAGATGTAGAAGAATTTGGGCTTAGACTTATGGATAACATTTTTAACCTTCATAATGACTTAAAAAATAAAACATACAAACATAGTCTATACAAAGCATTTAAGATAAACGATCCAAAGCCAAGAGATATACACAAAGCAAGCGTCAGAGATAGACTCTTACACCATGCTATTTATCGGGTACTATATCCATATTTTGATACTAAGTTTATCTATGATTCATACTCTTGTAGATTAGAAAAGGGAACACATAGAGCTTTAGATAGATTTAGAAGTTTTTCAAATAAAGTTTCAAAGAATAATACAAAAACTTGCTATGTCTTAAAATGTGATATCAGAAAGTTTTTTGCAAGTATTAATCACGAAATTTTAAAAAGTATTTTAGAGAAATATATAGAAGATAAAGATATTCTCTGGCTATTAAACCAAATCATTGATAGTTTTTACACCTTTACCTCTCCAACGCTATCGCGCCAAACAGGTAAAGGGCTTCCACTTGGCAATTTGACCAGCCAACTCCTTGTGAATATCTATATGAATGAATTCGATCAGTTTGTAAAAAGAGAATTGAAAGTAAAATACTATATAAGATATGCTGATGATTTTGTAATATTTGGAGATGATAAAAAGTATTTAGAAAACATGCTAAAACAAATGGAAGAATATTTAGATAATAATCTAAAGCTACAAATGCACCCAGATAAAGTATTTATCAAAACACTTTCTTCTGGTATCGATTTCTTGGGATGGATAAATTTTCCAAAGCATAGAGTACTGAGAACAGCTACGAAAAATAGGATGTTTAGGAATTTAAAAGGCAATGATTATAAAAAGGAAAGCGTAGATTCTTATTTAGGAATGCTCTCGTATGGGAATGGGTATAAATTGAAACTGGAGTTAAAAAACACTCCATAAAAAAATTCTCGGACTCACCACACAATAATTTTCTGCTGAAAATTTTGCTCGTACTCGGCCCGTCGGCCTCCGTAAGGGTTCGCTCGAGAACATTTTTATTTCGTGTTTTTATTAAATTTTTGATTCTGGATAAATTATATCCCAGAGGGCAGCAGCGACATTGTGAGACTTGCCTACTAGAGGGAAGTGATGAAGATCGATGAAGGGAGCGGAGTTACATTCGATGACTCCGCATTTTGGTTGGTCCTTCCACGAGATAGAGACATCATCCATAATGAAGTCTACTCCTATATGTGGATCATTTAGAACTTTGCCGATTTTTTCTAACATTTCCTTATTGTCAGGGTGGACAACATCAGTCATATCCGTGAGTCCTCCGCCGACTGCACGACTAGTCTTCTGACCTAAGGTCACTATCTCTTTATCTTTGGGAATTGTGTCGGCATTTTTACCCCAGTGTGTGAGTTCTTTGATGGCTTCATCGTCTAAGGCAAGCTGGTGGAAAATTGGTCCGGCACGAAGTGGATTCTTGTTCTCAAGATCTATAAGTTCACGCACGTTGTGTACTCCATCACCGATTACATAAGCTGGCTCACGACGAAGAACTGCTATCAATTTACCGCCGATAACTGTGCCTCTATGTACATAGCCAGTAAGTTCTTCTTCAATCATGACCCATGGGGAGAGTTGATGAGCGAGCTTATAAGCTTTGATTAATTCTTCTTCTGTCGATATATGTGTTGTTGTATGGCGACTTCTGGAGCCTAAGTTTGGCTTTGTTATTACTGGCTTATTTATTGAATTAAATATTTTCAATGCTTCTTTTTTGCTACTTGCTATTCCTCCGGCTGCAACCTTGATGCCTTCTTTTGCAAAGTGCTTTTTCATTTCATTCTTATTATCCATCCATTCGAGACCTTTTGGATTATAGTCCTTTGTCCTTGGTAATACATCGAAAAATCTCATCTCGCCTTTAAATTTTGAAATAAATATATCATTACCGATTCCAAATAAGTGGAATTCTTTCATTGCGATTCCTCTTTTGACAGCTTCCTCCCACAAGACTTTTGTTCGGAGACTATCTTTATCATTTAAGGCTGTTGTTACATTACCAAAATGAAGTATTGTTAGAATTTTTATTAGTATTGGACCTATCCACTCTAATTTATCTTCTGGTATCCATCTGCCCATCCAGTTAGTCCAAGGCTCTATCTTGTTACTCAACCAAATAGAAATATAAACTAGTTTATGATTCACCTGTGCACCTCCGCAATCCACACAATAATTTTTCTTTTTTTGTTCTGACATAACTATATAATATCAGACTAGTGTGCAACAGCAAAGCCGACGACTTTTTTCGCGCCAGACTTTTATAAAAGTTTTATCATCTCTCCTAGAGTACCGCCCGTAGTCGTGACGTCATCGATGATTATTATTGTTTTACCCATAATCTGCTCCGCATCTTTTATTTCAAATGCTCCTTTTATATTTTTCAATCTTTTATTTCTATTTTCTATTCGAGCTTGTGGAACAGTATTGGCTTTTTTATAAATAATATCTTTTTTAATTGTAAATAAATTTGTATCTGCAAAATTACAAAAACCTTTTGCTATTATTTCAGATTGATTGTACCCACGGACCTTTCTTTTATCATTTGATATAGGTACTGGTACTATATAGATAGGGGAGCCAGCCGAAAACATTCGCAAAGACTGTATTTCTTCTAAAAAAGATGAATACAATAATTCTCCTAATTTTCTCCCCAAGTAGGGGGAGTGATAATACTTGAGTTTCCATATAGCTTTCTTTATGAGAGGGTCTCGATAGTCATACAAAGCCATTATTTTTTCTTCAGTGGGTCTTTCAGCCAAACGGAGCCCGTCTATACAATTTTCACACAGTATTTGACCTCCTTTTCTACACCCAAGACACTTGGAGGGGAATAATATTTCTAAAATTAGACTGAATCCTCTTTTTATTGTATTAATAGTTTTTTTTGTAGTTTCCCCCATTTCATAATTTTACTATATATGTGTTATACTTAACAGTAGCATTATGGATAATTCATTAAAGAATATAATATCATCTGGGTTAGCCAGTTTAT
>JAPLXT010000088.1 GCA_026395935.1 Candidatus Nomurabacteria bacterium
TATTGAAAGATAATAGAGAACTGAATGGAGTGGACGGAACAGTTGCTGAGTCAGGTGAAGCACGTTGGGCCCTTGAAGTTGCCAAAGAGTTTGGTATAGATGCGCCTGCCATACAGACTTCTTTTGATGTCAGAATTGAATCACAAAAAGGTAAAGTTAATTTTGCTACAAAGTTGCTTGCGTCCATGCGTAATGCTTTCGGTGGGCACAAGATAAATAATTAGATAAACAATTAGTTAAATAATTAATTAAAAAATGATAAGTAAACCAACAATTTTAATTATAATAGGAATTTCAGGCGACTTATCTAAAAGGAAGCTTCTTCCGGCTATAGGGCAGATAGCTGAGAGTGGTAAGATACCAGAACAATTTAAAATAATTGGAGTGACGAGGCAGTCAGATATTAATCTGAATGATTTACTACAAAGTACAACAAACAAAGAATATCTGAGGAGTAGTACAGAAATGTTCCAGATGGATTTAAATAATGTAGAAGATTACAAAAAGTTGGGAAGTAGGATAGAAGCGACAGAGAAAGATTTTGGAAGTTCTACGCAATGTTTGTTTTATCTTTCTGTTCCTCCTACAACTTCCAAGTCCATTATTGGTCTCTTGGGGGAGTCGGGTCTTGCTAGTAAGGAAGGAGTGAAGCTCTTGCTCGAGAAACCATTTGGAGTAGATTTAGAAAGTGCTAAAAGTTTAGTTGATCACATAGATCGTTGTTTCAAGAAAGAGCAGGTTTATCGTATTGATCATTACTTAGCCAAAGAGACAGCTCAGAATATTATAGTATTTCGTGGTGGCAATTCTTTATTTAAAAGAACTTGGAATAAAGATTTTATTGAAAAGATTGAAGTTGTAGTTTCTGAAAAATTAGGCATAGAAGGACGAGTAAATTTCTACGAACAGACAGGAGCTCTCAGGGATCTAATCCAAAGCCATTTACTTCAATTGCTTGCTTTGACGCTTATGGATATACCAGATGAAGAGCATTTAGAGCTTGTTCCACAAGAGAGATATGAATCCTTAAGACAACTTAAGGTAAAAGAAAATGAATCTTTCCGTGGTCAATATGATGGTTACAAGAAAGAAGTAGACAATCCACAAAGTATGACGGAAACTTTTGCTTCGATAAATTTAGAATCCAATGATCCAAAGTGGCAGGGAGTAGAAATAAATTTAAAAACTGGTAAAGCACTTCATGATAAGTATACGGAAATAAGAATTTTATATAGGAAGGGTCATGACCATGAATCAAATGAATTACTGTTACGTCTTCAGCCAGATGAAGGTATCTCATTCTCTGTCTGGGCGAAACGTCCAGGTTATGAACACCAAGTAAGCCGACATGCTTTGAATTTCTCATTTAAAGATCATTATAGTGCATTACCTGAAGCTTATGAGCAATTACTTTTTAATGCAATTAATGGGGATCATAGTTTGTTCTCTTCAAATGAAGAGGTTTTAGAGACTTGGAGGATAATAGATTCTTTACAGAAGGCTTGGGCACAAAACAAAGACGATTTAATAATATATGAAAAGGGGAGTATAATAGAAGAAGTTATTAATAAATAGAAGCTTCGCAAATTATATTCTAAAAAAAGTCCTCGGATGAGGGTGGACGAGGGGCAAGACTAGTTTTTTATAAAATAATTTGCTTCGCTTAATAATCATATGAAAAAAGGATTCAAACAAAATATAGAAAGTTTAACAAAAGAAAATAATAATTTTCGTAAGGTACTTTATACGGGAGCACATTGTCAGCTTGTACTTATGAGCCTAAACCCCAATGAAGATATTGGTATGGAAGTTCATCCAGATAATGATCAATTCTTCCGTTTCGAAGCGGGGACGGGCAAGGTAATAATAAATGAGACAGAGTATCAGGTAGCAGATGGTGATGCAGTCATTGTACCAAGTGGAGCGAATCATAACGTTATCGCTGGCGATGGCCCGGAATTTGATGGAGTAACTACAGAATAAAATGATCAAGTTTATTTATAAAAAAATTATTAAACCGATACTTTTTAAGTTTCCGGCAGATGACGTTCATACCTACTTCCTAGAGAAGGGAAATCTTTTGGGGCGTTTTAACTTTACTAGAAAGATCGCACAGAAAATATTCAGATATAAAAATGATATTTTAAAACAAAAAGTTTTAGAAATTAAATTTAAGAATCCTATTGGTCTTGCTGCTGGTTTTGATTATGATGCAGATCTTATCGGCATACTTCCGTCTGTTGGTTTTGGTTATCATACTATTGGTTCTATTACTTACTCGCCATATGCTGGTAATCCAAAGCCAATGCTTGGTAGATTACCAAAGTCTTTATCTCTTCTTGTGAACAAGGGTTTCAAAAACAATGGGATTTTTTATGTCTTAAATAAAGTGTCTAGGGAGAAGGCTTCTATTCCACTTGGTATTAGTATTGGTTCGACGAATCAATCTTACAAGAAGATTGAGGACATGGCCGAAGATGTATTTCTATCTTTTGAAGTTGTATTAAAATCTAGCCACTTTGATTATTATGAATTAAATATTTCCTGTCCTAATCTTATAAATATCGAAAACCTAAAAGAGAAGTTTGATGATCCTGTCGGATTTTCTATTCTTTTGAATAAACTATCTTATTTAAATATAGACAAGCCATTATTTATAAAAATGTATGCCGAGAAAAGTGTAGAGGAGACTCTGGCTCTTTGTGAGATTGCATCTTCATACAAATGGGTTTCTGGAGTCATTATGTCAAACTTAGTGAAGGATAGAAGTAATGTTTATTTTGATAAAGGAGAAATAAAGAATGCCGGTAAGGGTAACTTCAGTGGCAAGCCTACAGAAGCTCTATCCAATAATCTTATAAGTGAAATTTACAAGAAATATAAGGACAGATTTATAATAATTGGTTGTGGCGGAATTTTTACAGGTGCGGATGCTTATGAAAAGATTAAAAGAGGTTCAAGTCTTGTTCAGTTAATTACAAGTATGATATACGAGGGTCCAAGCATAATAGGGGAGATAAATAAAGATCTCGCAAAACTAATTAAAAAAGATGGGTATAAAAATATAAGTGAAGCTGTGGGCGCGTATTATAAATAATTTAATATTGGCAAACGAAAAACGGCAGAACTCTGCCGTTTTCAACAAGTTTGGTTTCAATTGTTTAATCAGCTGACGGTGGCCACACCATAGCTTTTGGGTGCTCCCGAAGATACCTTCTTACTGTTTTTTCGGCATTTTTAGTCCCCATGAAAACAAATAAGATAATCGGATTCTTAACCACCTTTAATACCTCGAGCCTTTGCTCATTCTGGAATTTTTTCTTCCCAGTCTGGTCTTTAAAAGTTTTGTCTGATTTGATCAAAACGTTACACATAAGCGTAGAATTTAAAAGTTTAACAACAATTAGAACAGCAACGATTAATAAGTTACTCTCTCAATGATTTTACAAACACAATTTTAGGTTAAAGCGGTCTTTAATCGATTTTCGTGTTTCTTTTGATGATCAATTTTTTTCTGTTGGTCAGACAGAATTTTTTCAATAATCTCTTTTTGGACCTTTTCACTCATGTTTGTAGCATGGAACATCATTCGTAGTCCCAGTACTGGGCTCCAAACAAGTATGCGGTAATTTTTATTTCGCCATACTTCATTTTCATCAATAGTGATGTACCATAGATCACATCCGAGTGATTTGATCCATTCAATTCTCCAGTCTTCTTCGCCCTCTTTCATAAGCCAAATTTAATTTACAATTTATATTTTATTATTCCTATATACTATAAGCATTTTTTTACAAAAAGTCAATAGTTGGGGGAAAAGTTTTGTGTTGGTATAATAATTAAACTATGAAGATAACGAAGATAAATAGTAAAAAATCTCAAAAAAATACTTTGTACACAGGTAAGGGGGACCTTGGTACCACGACTCTTTTTCATTGTGATCAAGGACGAATTTCAAAAAGCGCAGATATTATAGAGGCCTTAGGTGCACTCGATGAACTCAATGCATATCTTGGTATTGTGAAAGTTTATGCACAAAATGAGCAAATGAAAATAGTTTTAAATAAGAAGAATAAGATATTATTTAGTGATGTTATAAGTGGTTTACAGCAAACTCTTTTTATTATCCAAGCAGAATTAGCAGGCTCGGAGATGACAGTCGAAAAGTCTAGTCTAAATAAAATAGAAAGTATTATTAAAATTATTAGTGAATCATTACCACCAATAACTTCATTCACTGTTTCTGGTGGTAGCCTCTTAAGTGCTGAACTTGATTTTGGAAGGACCCTAGCTCGTAGATGTGAGAGGCGAGTGATAGCCGTTCTTGATGACGGAGTTAGGATAGGCAAGGTCACTATTGCATATCTTAATCGTCTCTCGTCTGTACTTTTTGCATTATCCCGATATGCAAACTATTTTTTGGCTATAAAAGAAGAACATCCCAAATATAATAAAATATAGTATAATAATTTTATATGGAGAATGAAGTTCCAAACAATCCCAATAAAGAGAAAGAGCTTGTCTGGCTACAGATATTATATTTGTATATTATACCAGTATTACTTTTGTACTTTAAAATTTTGCCAGGCAATTTACGTTTTATGATGCTTTTTGGTATAGCTATTCTTTTATTTGGAATAGTTAAGCATTCAAAATGGTCATATGCTGATATGGGGATTCATAAGGATTTCATGAAGGATATAATTCCTTATTCTATTTTTACAGTTGGTGGAGTTCTGTTCCTCGTTTGGTTGTCACAAATTGTTCCCCATAGCCCGTTTCTAGAATGGTGGGAAAATGCAAAATTTCTTCTTTTATTTATTCCTATTAGTGTTTTACAAGAGATTGTATTTAGAGGAATTCTAATGAACATGCTAGAGAGGACTTGGAAGAATGTTTACTTCATTATCGTTTTAAATGCTGCAGTTTTTGCCATGATGCACGTCATATATCTAAACTCTATTTTTGTCTTGCCGATGACTTTCATTGCTGGGATTGGTTTTGCTTGGATGTATTATCAATACAAGAATTTACCACTTATTTCAGCCGCTCATACAGTTCTGAATTTTGTGGCTATGATTTTAGGTTTCTTTATTATTAGATAATATAATTTTTAAAATATGCGGAATAAAATAAAAAAATATTTAAATATGTTTAAAAATTTTAATTTATTTAAAAAAATAAAGAATATTTTTAATTATCAAATTGTAAAAATATTTTTTATAAGTTTTTTAACAATTTTAATTACAATTGCTATTCTATTTGCTATTTTTTGGCACTATAGGACAAGGGTTTTTAATTATATTGCAAACAATTATATAACAAACGGAGAGATTTCTAAAAAGGAACCAGTTTTTATAGAGAAAATTGCAGAAGCACCAATTGTACCAACGATACCAGAAGAAAAGAAAGTAGAAGTTGATACAGTTATTACTGCGGTGAAGAAGGCGAAGCCCGCTGTTGTTTCTATTGTTGTAAGCAAAGAAGTTCCTCAATATTCTGTATCTTATAAGGATGAGAGCGTTACAGATCAATTTGGTAATACTATTCCTGATTTATTTTTAACAACGCCAGTATATACGCCAAACGGCACCAAAAAGCAGGAGCTCGGTAGTGGCTCTGGTTTTCTTATATCATCGGATGGTTTGATTGTTACAAATCGCCATGTTGTAGATACAACTGACGCTATTTACACTGTTTTATTAAACAATGGCAAGGAATATACTGCGACGGTTTTGGCTCGTGATAGTGTGCTCGATGTAGCTATTATAAAAATTAATGCCACCAATCTTCCATATTTACAATTTGCAGATTCTGATAAGCTTGAGGTTGGAGAAAGTGTGGTTGCTATTGGTAATGCACTTGGTGAATTTAAGAATACTGTTTCTACTGGTGTTGTCTCAGGTCTTTCTCGTAGTTTATCTGCATCTGGTGGTAGTGGTTATCAAGAATTTCTTTATAAAGTTATTCAGACAGATGCCGCCATTAATCCAGGGAACTCGGGTGGGCCTCTGCTTAATCTGAAGGGTGAGGTGGTTGGTATAAATGTAGCACTCGCTCAAGGTTCCTCTAATGTTGGATTTTCTTTACCTATCAACAGTGTGAAGAGTGTTATAGATCAAGTGAAGAAGACTGGGAAAATTTCTCGTCCATATGTAGGAATCAGGTATGTGAAAGTAACGGGAGATTTAAAAACCAAATTAAATTTGTCGGTTGATTATGGAGTGTTGGTTGCTAAAGGAGCAACGGCGAGTGACGTAGCAGTTATACCCGGATCTCCAGCTGAGAAGGCCGGCATTGTAGAGAATGATATTATTCTCTCTATTAATGGTGTACTTCTCAACCAAGACAATGATTTTATGTCTATTATTCGCGATAAAAAAATAGGTGAAACTTTGAAGCTTAAGATTCTTTCAAATGGAGTAGAGAAAATTGTAAATGTTAAGCTTGAAGCTGCAGCGGACGGGCAATAGTCGCATTTTTTTTATAAATATAATACAATAGACGTATGGTAGATTTAAAAGAATTACAAAAAGAGGTAATGAGAAATAAAATAGAGCATGGTTTTAATACCACTGATGTTGCTTTAGAATTTTGTCGAGCATATGAAGAGATGTCAGAAGCTTTTTCTAAATTTAATAAGAATCAAAAAGGAGTAGCAGAAGAGTTTGCTGATGTGGCTGTTTTTCTTTTAGGGATGTGTGAAATACTAGGATATGATTTGGAGAAAGAATTAGTTGAAAAGATTGAAAAAAATAAACATCGTAAATATATAGAAACTAAATCACCAGATGGTAAGATTATACATATAAGAGTAAAAACTGATATAGATCCATAAAAATAGCCCCGTCTTCTAAAGAAGACGTGGCTATTTTAGTTTTTTATTTTCTTTCGTATATTACAAACTCTAAATCATATTTATTTAATTCATCTTTAGGGTAAGATGTGCTTTTTGTTTTGTTCCACTTGGTCATATCGATAGTAGGGAAGTAAGTATCAGCATCAGGGAATGAAACTTCTACATGTGTGATATATAACCTATCGGCTTTATCAATGAATAGCTTATATATTTGCCCTCCACCAATAATAAAGATTTCTTCATCTTTTTCAGTAGTATTTTTGAGTAATTCATTTAATTCATCTAGGGAATAAGCTATTTCTATTCCTTCTCTTTTAAACTCTTTATCTAAAGTCAAAATTATATTTCTTCTTTTAGGAAGTGGTCGTCCTGCTGTCCCATCTGCTGCAACTCCGAGTGATTCGAAAGTTCTCTGGCCCATTATGACAGGGTGCCCCGAAGTTGTCTCGCGGAAGTGCTTCATATCCGCTGGCAAATCCCAAAGCAATGTATTTGCTTTGCCTATTTCGTTATTATTTCCTATGGCTGAAATTATAGATAATATCATAGATTATTTTATTATATCAAGTCCTAATATTGGTTCATCTGGTGTGTAGAAGGGGGCAAAAGACTGGTATATATCATTTACTAATGTTTCATCTTTATTGTATGCACGATCGTAAATGTTAGGAGGGAATATTGGGAAGATATTAGGATGATTATTTTCTCTCTTTATCAATTCTAATGCTCCTTCATAATGGTTATCATATATGTGAGCGTTAGAAATAGTATGTGTATAAATTCCTGGTTTTACTCCCATTTTTTGAGCGAGTGCACACATGAGAAGAGAGAAACCAAAAGTATCAAATGGGCACCCAAGCATCATATCATTTGAGCGAACTATATTGTGAAGATGAAGTCTGCCACCTATAATATTTACAGTAAAAGCAAATGGGCAGGGCGCATTCTTTTTGTAAGTTGCTTTTAATCCTTTTCCATATAGTCCATCATCAGCAGGATCCCAAGTTATGACTACTCCTTGTCGTGAGTGTGGTTCTTCTGTTAAATGTTTTATTAATTGATCGAGTTGGTCTCTCCCGAAATGATTCCTCCATCT
>JAPLXT010000009.1 GCA_026395935.1 Candidatus Nomurabacteria bacterium
GGAAAAAGGTATTTCAATGAAACAAGCTTTGGAATTTGCTACGCCTTACTACCAAGCAGTAATCGGTTCAGATTTTGATGAAGTGAAAATCAGAATTTGAAAGGATGAGCAAAGACCAGATAGTTACAGAGGAACACCACCGGAGACCTCGTTCTTTGGGTGGAACAGAAAGCCCAGCTAATGTTTCTTATGTTGTAAGCAGATACCATAAGAATTGGCATACATTATTTGGTAATATGAATGCATACCAAATTTGTTGCCAAATAAACAAAAGCAAATTTAAACCAAAAGAGTTACTGGTTGTTTGTAAATTCATCAATGGAATAGAAGTCCTAAAATCTGGCGAGAACTGTTCTAAAAAACAAACCAAAACTTCTTATGCTTGGTATTCCTTGTTCAAAGACATGGAAGAATTTGAAGAGATTATTAAATATATAAATAATGTGTGGCTTGATCCGAGTTACCATTTTTATGTAGAAAAGAAAATTTGAGATAAACAAGGACTTCAGCAAAATGAAGTCCTTTGTCTTTACATATCGTTTAGCGGATGCTTCGTCATCTGTGATCTTAAATGTTCTGCACTAGCTGATAAATATATCGTAGTCGTCTTAATATCGCTGTGTCCCATCATTTTGGAAAGAGAATATATATCGCAACCACCCTCAAGCATAAGTGTAGCAAAAGTATGCCTTAGTTTATGAGCACTAAACTTTACTCCAGAAGATAATCTAACTTGATCAATTAGCTTTTTAAGTCCATTAGCAGTAAAACCAACATTTCCGCGAAGAGAAGAGAATAATTCTGGATTAGTTTTATTTAATCTCTTTCTTTCTTCTAGATATTTCTTTAATGTTTGAGCTAGGTTATAACTAATGGGAATGATCCTATCTTTGTTGCCTTTTCCCATTCTCACAAAGAGTGTTAAATTGTCTAAATCTATATCGGTAAATTTAAGATTAAGCAATTCTTGTTTTCGTAAACCAGTAAATATAAAAGTAGAGAATATAGCATGATTGCGATATCGTAAAAACTTGTAATCATAAGGATAGTTATAGACAATCTCTAAAAGTTTTAAAGCCGTCTGCTTGTTTAGCTTTGTCGGTAATCTCTTTTCCATTTTAGGCTTTTCTATATCTATAACTGGGTTCTTCCCCATATACCCCTGTTTAATGCACCAGCGGAAGAAAACGAGTAATGTCTTATGATAGACAACAAAAGTATTCACCGACCATTTTCGCTCTGTTCTGCCTATATAAAACAGCTCACGGACATTATCCTCAGACACAAGACCAATTTCACTAACTTTCATTATCTTACAATAACCACTCACAACGAAATTATATCTTCGTATGGTATCCTTTGAATATCCTTTAATTGATAAAAGATAATCACAGAACTTCTGTAATAAAATATGTATATTCATATATCATTTTCGAAGCAAAGTTTCTTTAGATTTTATAGCCAACGACCTGTTCACTTGTGGAGGTGGCCCATCAAAACAGCCTATTTTCCAAAATAAGCTTTAAACTATAATCTTTGTGCCCCGTGAGGGAATCGAACCCCCGACCATCTCCTTAAGAG
>JAPLXT010000110.1 GCA_026395935.1 Candidatus Nomurabacteria bacterium
CACTCCTAAAAACGCAATCAGCATGAATATAACAGTATCTAAAAACTGAGACCATAGATTTGAAAGATTTGAACGAAGCCAAAATTTCTTTTCTCCAAATTTATTCTTAAAAAAGAAAAATGAAATAACATCTTGATATTCTCCGATAGCAAAAGCAACCAATGATGCAATAGATACACGAACTGAAATTCCAAACATCAAGTTATATCCTTCTTTTGCCCATAACCCTGCTTGTGCCCAAGGTAAAATTAAAGAGATAATAGAATAAAGTGTAAAAAGAGCGACACTAATAATTCCAGCAAAGACAAACATTTTCGCAATCTTTTTCCCATAAACCTCTCCTATAACGTCAGTCGTAATAAAAACCAAAGGAAAAGCGATAATACTTACTGATATATGAGAACCAAATAAGAAAGGCATAATCTTGAGCCCAAGAGTATTGGCAGCAAATAATGAAGTCAAATATATAGATAAAACGATAAGTAGTTTTCGGAGGTCATTATTTGATAGTGTATTCATGCTAATCATATTAGCAAAGATTACAAATAAAGCAATTTCAATAAAAATTCATTTTTTGCTATACTAGTAATTATGAAAAGATTAGAAAGAATTAAAAAAATAAAAGGATTAAGTGGTTTTAGAGATTTCCTTAAAAATCAAGGTGTTATTACGCTCGCTATCGGTTTCATTCTAGGTACTGCCATTTCCAAACTAGTTTCATCACTAGTGGCCGACATTATAAACCCATTATTAAGCGTTGCTTTGGGTGGAGTAGACAATTTGAATTCACAAGTTGTTCATGTTGGGAAAGCAAGTGTTCATTATGGCACATTCCTCAATAATGGTATTGATTTCATTGTCATCGCACTCGTTGTATACATAGGAGTTAAATTAGTTGGCATGGACCACGAAACAATTGGCAAAATGGATATAGGAAAAATTGGTTCAATAGGTGGAAGTACAATAAAAAAATAAATCTATAAATAATTTCTCAATATTCTCTATAAAAGATTCTTATGAACCTGACAGATAAAATCGAAAATCATTTTCGTGTTGATCTAAATCAAAAAAAAGCATTAGTGACACTTGGCATAAAAACTTTAAAGGATTTACTTTACCACTTCCCATCTCGCTATAGCGATATAAGTGAAGTCAGAAATATTAATACATTGAAAGATGGAGAAAATGTCACAATACTTGGCAGAATAACTGGACTAAAAACTAAAAAAGGATTTAAAAGTAAAATCCCTATGGGGCAAGCAATTCTTACAGACCTGACTGGCTCTATCAATATTATTTGGTTCCATCAACCTTACTTAGCAAAAATGCTTAAGGAGGGTTCAACTGTGCGAGTAACTAGTAAAGTAACAAATAGTAAAACTTATGGACTTACTTTGACCAATCCAGAGATAAACAAAGAAGATATTCTTCCTATAGACATCGACGATTCACTTTTCAATAATAAAGAAAAGCAGACTCAATTCGGCTTCCCTGTATATGGAGAAAGTCGAGGTATTACTTCCAAATGGTTCTACCACGCTATACAGAAGATACTAAAGCAGGATTGCGTGAAAGATATTGTGGACTATATACCGAGCGAAATATTAAATTCATACAACTTACCAGCATTACATACAGCTTTGATTTGGATACACATGCCACAAAAAAAGGAGCATGCGGAAATTGCCCGCAAGAGNNNGAAAGATATTGTGAACTTCATATCTCGCTTCCCTTTCACTCCTACAAAAGCGCAAACAAATACAATCAATACTATCTTGAAAGATTTCGTAAAAGACAAACCTATGTCACGCTTGCTCGAAGGTGACGTCGGAAGTGGAAAGACTTTTGTAGCAGCAACTATCGCTTACGCAGTAATAAAAAATACTACAGGTACTTCTCGGTATGGAGACTTTGGTAATCTGCAAGTTGCTTACATGGCCCCAACGGAAGTTCTCGCTACTCAACTATACGAGAATTTTATAAAGTATTTCGAACACACTGGCATTTCTATTGCTCTTATGACGGGCTCTGGTTGCCGCAAGTTCCCTAGCAAATCAGCGCCATGGGAAAAGGGTTCACAGGTAAAAACTTGGACTCCCATAGCCAAGAATCAGCTTTTAAAATGGATTAAAAATGGTGAGATACCAATAGTGATAGGTACACATGCCTTAATATCTAAAACTGTAGAATTCAAAGATCTAGGATTAGTAATAATAGATGAACAACACAGATTTGGAACAAACCAAAGAATGAAATTGGTGAAAAAGCCTGCCTCGACGCAAGGCGGGCACGGCCACGCACCACACTATTTATCCATGACAGCAACACCTATTCCCCGCACGCTTGCGCTCACTATCTATGGCGACTTGGATTTGAGTATCATCGACGAGATGCCACTCGGCCGCAAGCAAGTCATCACAGAAATAGTAAAAGAAAATAAAAGAGCGGAAGCTTATGAAAAAATTAAAAAGGAATTAGAGGGAGGACGACAGCTTTATGTAATTTGTCCGAAGATAGGCGAGGAGGTCGGAGAAAGTATTGGTACTTTGTCCGACCTCCGAGCAGTCACAAGCGAAGCATTAAGATTAAAAAGGGATATTTTTCCAGAATATAATATCGACATAATGCACAGTAAGATGACGAAGGAGAAAAAAGAAAAGGTCATGAAAGATTTCGCTGATAAAAAAATTGATATTTTAGTTTCTACTTCTGTCATCGAAGTCGGAGTGAATGTTCCTAACGCAACTGTAATCATAATAGAAGGGGCAGAACGTTTCGGCCTTGCCCAACTCCACCAACTTCGCGGACGAGTCATCCGCTCGACATACCAATCCTACTGCTACTTATTTGCTGATGCTAAATCAGATAAAACAATCGAGAGATTAAAAGCTATTACAAAAGCTTCAAACGGATTTGAGCTTGCTGAGCTCGATCTATCGCTCCGCGGAGCAGGACTCCTCGGAGGAGAGAAGCAATGGGGCATCACAGATCTAGGAATGGAAGCTATAAAGAATATAAAAATGGTAGAAGCTGCCAGAACAGAAGCTATTAAAATGATAGAGCGTGATACAGACCTAAAATTATTTCCTACCCTCTCCGAAATAATCAAATCCAGAAACTTAAAATTGCATTTTGAATAAAATCTAAAACAAAAAATACCCCTTATTCAAAGGGGTATTTTTTGTTTAATTATTAAACTATTGTCTTTTTTATTTCTTCTGCTTCCATTTCATCAGAGATCTTTAATACTTGTTTTCTAGTTTCTTCAAGTTCTCCTAATTCTTTTTCTACAAAATCCATATCACTATTCAAATCTTTCTCTATTGTATTTAATTCATCCATATATTCCTTTTCTATCTTTTGAGCCTCAACATCATTTGTTGTATCAACTCCCATTTCTTTAAAATCAGCGTCTAATTCTTTTTGTAAAACGTCTTTAACTTGAGCAACTAATCCTGGAGTCACTTCTGTCTTGTCAGATAGAATAGAAGCTATAACAGATTTTGTACCATCTGAAAAATCACTCTTTATAAAAAAATCTTTTAATTCTTGTATATTCATAAATTAATTATGCTGCAATTAAATTATTCATTTGTCCGACCTGATTATATTGAGCAAGCTTTGCTAATGTCTTTTGTAACTTATCTGCTTGAACTTCTGCTTTTCTTTCTAGAATAGCTTTCTTTATCGCATTCATTTTTGCATTAAAAGCGTCTTTAGCATACCAAGCTCTCAAAGTTGCAGTATCAATAGCATCTCTACCATACTCTACCGCCTTACCATAATTATTTCTAATTCCTTCTTTTGCAACATTTAATTTTTCTACCGTTTTTTCTTTCATTAAACTACCTACAGCCTCTACGGTTAAAGCTTTATCTTTTATATAATTCCCAGCTTGCATTGTTTTCTCTGCTGTAAAATTTTTAGCTTTTTGTAAGCCTTCAGATGTAGTTTCATATACTGATGCCCCTTTACGTCCAAGCCATTCGCCAGCCTGTCCGACTTTCTCACTAGTGTATTTATCAAGTTTATTTAAATCATCACCGACAGATTTAATACCTTCACCTACTTTTTCACCCACAAAGTTATATCCTTCTTTAGCTGCATCTTTAATGTATCCTGCTTCTTGTCCTATTGCTTGACCAGTTGCTTTCACACCAGAAACTACTGCCTCAGGACTATTTAAGACGCCCACAGCTCCAGTCTTGAAAAGTCTTCCAAATTTTGCGGCTCCACTACTAAGCCATCCAGAAACTTTATTCTTAGCATTACTTATAGACCCTGCTATTTGATTGTATCTTTCTTCTCCTTTACTAATACCCTTCTCCGGACCCATATTATTTTGATTTTCTACCACAGCTTCTGCTGTTACTTCTGTTTTACCATCTATTCCTTTATTATCCATAAAAATATAACAATATTATTAATATGTTTGTATTATACCACTATTCCAAATAAAAAATACCCCCTGAAATATAAAATACATCCTATATTATTTAGGATGTATTTTATATTAAATCAATATTAACTTACAGTTACGTGAGATTTTACTTCTACAATTTTAGAACCAGTTATTTTATTTATTAATGCTTTTAAAGAAGCTCTCTCATCATTATATTTTGAAACCTGCCTGCAAAGAACTAAATATTTATGTAATACTGCAGGGTCTTCTTTCATCAAAGCATCAATAAATTCTTCTTCATCTTTACCTTTTTCTATAACTCTTTTACCATCTTCAATGTCCCACAAAAGATTATGGAGTTCACTTAATCTTTTATAAGGAGCTTCAATTTCTGGAAATTGTTTTCTAAGTGCTTCTAACGCTGGCATATACTCTCCAAGTTCTTTGGATACATTTGCACGACGAACCTCATCAATTTTTTGTAATTTAGTCTCTAATATAGAAGCATTATCAACTACTGCTGCATCACCTATAGGAAGAACATACATTCCATCTCTTTTCTCGATAACTGATTGTTTGACCTCATTATCACTCACTATTGTTGTTGACTGTCTTTTTTCGTTCATATTTTTGTTATTTTATGGCTTAATGATATTATTAACCTATTTTACTTAATACTTCCTTGGGGGATATGCTTGAAGCTCCAACCATTTCCCCGTTGTCTTCAACATAATAACCATCTGTTGATTTTCCTGAGTAAGAATTACTTATTGATCCTCCGTCCCAAGCTTTATTGTAGATATTAGTTCCATCTTTGTATGTATTTAAAGCTTTTTTATGACTAACTCTTTTTGCTCCAGGGGTAGACCATAGTACTGGATTACTTAGATAAATCATAACTGTTGGTGTTCCAAGTGCTCCCGCAAAATGTCCTAATCCTGTATCTGGGGTAATAACTGTTTTTGCCATAGACATAATAGTGTTCATCTTATCGAGTCTGTCATCTGAACGCGAAATTTTATGTCCTGTTTGACTCTTGTATAAATCTACCATTGCTCCATAACGAGCCTTCTTTGTTGGATCTGGATCATCTAAGAACAATATATGTGCTTTAGGATATTTTGCATAAATACCATCCATAACTTCTCTCCATTTTTCTGGAGCATATTCTTTAGGAGTAGTCGAAGAACCTGCCGAAATTACAAAGATGTCTGCATCTTTTGCTATTTTATATTTTTTTCTAATTTCTTCGGATTCAGTTTTAAATTTTGAACTAGTCTCAATATATTTAGAAGTTTGATTAATATCTTTAAATAATTTTTGACCTAACATTATTTCAAGTCCTCGTGCAACACGACCAGGAAGTGTATCATATTTTTTCATTAGACGCTTATTAGTTGGAGATTCTTGTTTCTGCCAACTTGACCAATCAACTGACATTACATTGGACAAATCATGAGCTTGTTCTTCTGATAGTTTAAATAATTCATAATCCTCAAAACTTCTATTTGCATTAAATACAAACACTTTTTTAGACTGCAGTTCAAAATGTGACTTAGATTCAGCCGGAGAAAAAATTCTGACATTTGGAAACTGTTCTTCTAATGATGAATATAATGCTTTATTTTTAGAAATAACTTTTATTTCTTTACTATTTTTATTTAATTTGAAATATTCGGTAAGTGAATTAATTAATGGAAGAGTAAGAACTGCATCACCTATTGGATCAGGCAAAACAATAACAACTTCTCCACAATTCTCTAAGCCTTTAAGTAGTGGTGAATTCTCATAGAAACTTTTTTCAAATGGCTTGTCACCAACTTCACAATTTTCGATATAAATATTTTCAATTTGAGAATGTAATCTCTTTATTTCATTAGATACATATTCACTAATATGTATTGGATTGTTTTTTGAATATCGTTGATTATAAATAAAGCTTTCTTTCTCAATTGAAGCTTTAACTTCTGGAGTAGCCTTGTCATAATTTTGCAATACTTCTAAACGACTAAGTACAAAATCAAATTGTTTACTTAATTTTTCATCTGCAGACATCCTACTAACTAGTTGTTCAATTTGTTTATCATCATTACGATAAAGATTTAAATCACTAAAATACTTTTTAGCTTTATCTCCATAAGAAGTAGGTGTTTCATATGAAGGTATAACGACAGGAGTTTCTTCATATATTATCGGCTCAAGTGGCTTATGTTTTGGAACAGGAATGAACCAAGGTCCATCTTTTGCAATAGGAAGATTTATATCAGTAGTTGAAAATGGTCCAGTAATAGGAATTACTTCGGTAATATCATGAGGATTATTTTCACCAATATGAGTACTTAATATCTGCATGATTTCGCGTCCATCTGTCATATCTCCATTATGTTTTGCGATTTCAAGAAATGCCCCTTCGTATTTTGCATGACCTCCAACATTATCAAACAACATCTTACCTTCTAAACTATCATGAGGTATATGAATCAAACCATCGGGACCAATAATACCTTTTAATACATTTACTTGTGAATTTTTTGTAACAGAGAATAAAACTTCAAGATTACCTTTTTTCATCTCTTCTTGTGCAGCTACTGATACACCATTTTGGAATGAACCATCATTTGTCATATGCTGAACAGTCATAACATAATCTCCATGCTCATCTATACCATTACCAACCCATTCTGTTCTAAGCTCGTTTAAATCTGCTCCTAATAAATGGCCAGGATGATCTGGATCAGGATACATTGGGGTATCATTACCCATCCACTCTCTCATAATATGAGTTGTCTTTTCAAGATGATTATGAACCCAATCGTTTGCAGATGTTACTACTTCTTTTGTACTTTCAATCATAGAACATGTAGAGCCTGCCATAATACCATCTTCACCTAGTCGAGCCATAGTAGCATCACTTAAGGTTCCATCGGAATTATAATCAAAAGGTACATTTTCTGATACAACCCTATCTCCATTTAATATATTAAATGTTCCATCTGGATTCTTAAAAATATTTGTACCTTGAGGTGCCTTAAAGTCATGTCCATCAACATTCATGCCAATAGCATCATTCATATCCATGTGTAGTGGATGACCTGTAATCCAGCCACGGAAAGTCTCAAGTGGAGTTTCTACGCTTTCATGAGGAACTTCTCCATCTTTCATTTGTTCAATAATTCCCTGAATTACTCCAACTTTATGACCACCCATTGCCCAACTTCCTAATGCAAATAATTCTTGAGTTAGTGCTCCAAAGGCAATACCATAAGCTACAGTTTTTGCTCCCACAGCAGCAGAACCTTTTATCTTTGCCCACTTGAAAGCTTTATCTGTACTTGTTATACCCTTCTCTCCACCAAGCAAACTATCTTTCATGGTCTGTACTTGACTATCAAAGTAAGCATCAAAGTCTTGTCCTCCTGGTAATTTACCCTTCAGTTCATTTTCTAATTTACTTTTGACACCATATTTTGCTGCCGCAACTAATTTTATTAAATCTAATTTTTCTTTTTCAACATTTCCAGGATTTGAATATGAGATTAAATCAATCTCTCTTTCATTTGCTAATGAGTTTCTAGTTTCTATTTCACTTAAAATTTCAAGAACCTTAGGAAGATCTTCTTCTTTAATATCTTTTAATACATCCTTACCATCTTTATCTTTTATAAATACAGCCTGACGCAAGCTAGCAGATAAATCATTGGAACTTTTCATTTCATAAACATACTTACTCATTTTTTCATTCTCCTCACTATTCTCTGAAATTATTCCACCTTTTGCTAATTTGCGAGTAAGTTCACGTCTTTCATTTGCAAGTCTTTCACTTTCGTTAGCAGCAGCTAAAGCACCAGAAATACCTGCAGTAACTCCAAAAGTAGTCCATGCAGCGATTTTACTCATACCAAACATCTTTGCAATCTTACCAGTAGCTGACATTGCCGAATATGCAATACCAACAGCAGTGGTAAGAGTTGCTGGGTTAACAAATCTTCCAATCTTTGTACCCTTAATTGCACTCACTGCTTTTTCAATAGCTCCAAATTTTGCTTCAGTTTTAATACCACTCTTTGCTTTACCAACAATAATATCAAAATCCATATCAAGTTCTTCCATCTTTACTCCATGCTCCACAGCGATTTTAGCATTGTCTGCAAGCTCAAGTAAATTATCGGCGTACATTTTTGGTTCTCTAGCATCATCTTCCCCATTTAAAGTAGATATAATTCTGTTCTTTGAACTTGTAAAAACTTCTTTGTTTACAGAACCTTTTATATAATCAAAAATC
>JAPLXT010000111.1 GCA_026395935.1 Candidatus Nomurabacteria bacterium
GTATTTTCATTGTTTATTCCAGAAACATCCTTGGTGGTAAAAGATACAGTAAATGGTGGGTTTTTTAGGGATTTTAAATAAGTGTTATTTATAAAAACATCTATTTTTTTAATCGGGGTTTGTTTAAGGGGATTAATTAAAAAAGTAATATTTTCATTGTTTTTATAGGAAGAGGGGAGAATTCCAATTATTGAAAAAATTGGCTTAGATTCCATTGTGTGTATATTGTCATTTGTTGTTGGTATATCTAATATATAGATGTTTTTATAATTCATATAATTATTTGCCCACCATTTTTGTACACCATATTCCCAATTTGTATACTGAGAATCATTTGTTTGTTTGGTTGGAGTAATATTAGTTGGGTCGTCTTTGTTTAACCAATATAAAATAGTGTGAACATTTGTTATAGGAACTTCTTTTTTTGTATTTTCTGGTGTATAGATTGTGGCCAATTTATTTGAGACAGAATCAACAATAAATGTTTCTCCTCCTTGCCAGAAACCACGAAGAATTGGCGGCAGTTTTGGGTCGACAGGCGCTGGCTTCTCAAAAAATTCATTAGGTTTATTTTTAACAGCTTCCGACATTACAGCGTTCCAGATAGGTCCTGCAAGGGCTGCACCGCCCTTTTTCATGGGAATGTTATCATTATTACCAACCCACACACCAACAGCCACAGAAGGAGTATATCCAATAGTCCAAGCATCTTTATTATCATTGGTGGTTCCTGTTTTAACCGCCGTCTCATGTCCAGCAATATTTAATATTGAGTTAGCACCAAACGTTGGGGTTCGGGCTACGTCATCAGAGAGAATACCCGATAAGGTGTTTGTAATATTAGGGTTAAGAACTTGGTATGGTTTATCCTCGTATTTTTCTAAAATAGTACCATCTTGACCTTCCACAGAAAGAATTCCTGTATATGGGTGACGAACCCCGTTTGCAGAAAAAACACTATAAGCAGAGGTCATCTCAAGAAGTGTTGTTTCTCCTCCACCAATAACAAGAGAGAGCCCATATCTAGTTGGGTCAGTTAGGGTTGTAATTCCTAAATCGTTTGCCATTTTAAGAGAATCCTTCATTCCAACTAAATACAAAAGTTTAACAGCAACAATGTTTATAGATTGAGCAAGTGCATTTTTAAGGGTCATTGGTCCACGGTAGGCATTGTCATAGTCTGAAGGATGATAACACACAGCGGTCTTGTGCCCAGGAAGGGGGTAGCCGTTTGGATCACAAGAAGCATTGAATTCTGTTTTTACATCAAACAAGGTTGTGTCTTCTGTATATCCTTTTTCGAAGGCCTTGGCATAAACAATAGGCTTAAAAGAGGAGCCTGGCTGCCTCTTGGCTGTGGCGACATTAAAATTACCATCAACACTTTTATCAAAATAATCTCTTGATCCAACCATACTGAGAATTTGTCCTGTTTTTGAATCTATTACTACCACAGCAGCATTTTTACCATTCCAACTTTTTTCATTTATTAAAGCCAATTTCTTTGTAGCATCTTCTGCTTTTTTTTGTAAATCATAACCAATTGTTGTTACAATTTTCATACCACCATCTTCAAGGGTATTTACTCCATAACGGCCCTCTAAATAATCTTTAATAAAAAATACAAAATGTGGTGCGCCAATATTTATAGGTTGCTCAGGCATGAAAACAACCACTTCCGCCTTGGCATTATTGTACGTTGCTTCGTCTATAAATTTTAAATCAAACATTCTTTTTAAAACTAAATTTTTTCTTTCATCCAACTTCTCCTTATTTTTTCCATATGGAGAATAATAAGTAGGGCCATTAGGAATAGCTGCCAAATATGCCGATTCTGCTAATCCCAAAGAAAGCGGTTCTTTATTAAAGAATAATTTAGAAGCTTCTTCTATTCCATAAACATTTCCACCATAAGGCGCCTCATTTAAATACAAAGCAAGAATATCATCTTTACTCATTATTTTTTCAAGCTTCACTGATAGTATCCACTCTTTAATTTTGCGAGTAATCGTTACTTCTGGAGTCAAGAGAGCATTTTTAATTAATTGTTGAGTTATTGTTGAACCACCTTGAACCTTCTTTCCTGTTAATTTAGCCCAAACTGTCGCACGTATAATGGAAGAAATACGAATCCCTTTGTGATTATAGAAATCCGAGTCTTCAATAGCAACAGTGGCATTTTTAATATTTACCCCCATTTCTTCATAAGGGATCACAGTTCTTCTTATGTTTGCGTGGACATCATAAAGAAGTATTTGACCCGTACGATCATATATTTTTGTAGAACTCTCTATTTTTCTTTCAGTAAAAAGCCTGAAATCTGGTAATTGTAGTTTGCTAATCCAAATAAAGAGGACCCCAGTTAAAACAATTCCTAAACCAAGCACAGAAAACAATATATTTTTAAATATTCTTAGTTTTTTTGATGGATTTTTCTTGATTTTAATCATACCTTATAATCATATCACAATATTTACATTGCGGACAAAGACTTAAAGATATGATAAAATGAATTTATTATGGAAAAGACAAACAACGAACTGTTAACAAGGGGAATATCCTCAATTTATCCCAATAGAGAGTTTTTAGAAAACAAAATAAAAAAAGGAGAAAAACTTACAATATATCTAGGGATAGACCCAACAGGCCCCACTCTTCATTTGGGACATGCTATTCCTATTAAAAAACTAAGTGAATTACAAAAAGAGGGACATAAAATTATATTACTTATGGGAGACTTTACTGCTATGATAGGGGATCCAACCGACAAAGGAGCAGCACGCAAACAACTTACCCACAAACAAGTGATGACTAATTTGAAAAATTATAAAAAACAAGCCAGCTCCCTAATATCTTTTTCTGGCAAAAACCCTGCTCAAATTAAATTTAATTCTAAATGGCTTGGGAAAATGAATTTTGAAGAAGTACTTTCCCTGGCTTCGAACATGACAGTTCAACAAATGCTTGAGCGCGATATGTTTAAAAAAAGAGTAGAAGAAGAAAAACCAATATATCTTCATGAATTTATGTATCCACTTATGCAAGGGTATGATAGTGTTGCTATGAAAGTTGATGGAGAGATAGGTGGTAATGATCAAACATTTAATATGCTTTGTGGGCGTGATTTAATGAAAACAATAAATGGTAAAGAAAAATTTGTAATAACAATGAAACTACTTGAGGATAATTCTGGTAAGAAAATGGGCAAAACAGAAGGAAACATGATAGCACTTTCTGATACACCAGAAGAAATGTATGGAAAGGTGATGAGTTGGACTGATGGAATGATAATGCCTGGGTTTGAACTTTGTACCAATATTCCGATGTTTGAAATAGAAGCCATGGATGAAAGTTTTAATCCTAGAGATTTAAAAATGAAGTTAGCAAAAGAGATTGTTTCTATTTTTTATAATGTGAAAAAAGCGAAAGAAGCAC
>JAPLXT010000033.1 GCA_026395935.1 Candidatus Nomurabacteria bacterium
CCTTACATTTTTGCAACCAAAAATGGAGTGGATATTATAAATATAGAAAAGACAAACGATCTTTTTGAGAAAGCAATGGAAAAGATTACTGCTCTAGCTGCAGGAGGAAAGACTATTCTCTTCGTTGGAACAAAAGCAGAAGCTCGCCAGCAAGTGATAGAAACAGCCTTAGCTTTGAACATGCCTTATGTTTCCGAACGTTGGGTAGGAGGTGCGTTGACAAATTTCCCTGAGATAAAGAAGCGTATTGTTAAATTACTTGACCTACGTGACCAGAAAGAAAAGGGTGGCCTTGAAAAATATACAAAAAAAGAAAGACTATTAATTGACCGTGAAATGGAAGATATGACAAAGAATTTCCAAGGATTGACTGGTATTACTCGTACAGCCGATGCCCTCTTTGTTGTTGACCCTAAGAAGGAACACATCGCTGTAACTGAAGCTCATAAAATGAATCTTCCTGTTATCGCACTTATGAATACAGACTGCAATATGAAACAAGTAGAGTACCCTATCATTGCAAACGATGCCTCAGTCTCAAGTATCACCTTCTTTGTCACTCAAGCTAAAAACGCATACAACAAAGGAACAGCGGGAAAGTAATTCGTTCGTTAAAAATTATTTATTAAGGTCTCTGACCAATCTATAAATTATGTCTATAAAAATCACAGCAGAATTAGTTAAGGAATTAAGAGATGCAACTAGCGTCTCAGTCATGCAGTGTAAAAATGCTCTTGAAGAAGCCGAAGGAGATATGGAGAAGGCTCTCATCATCCTTAAAAAGAAATCAAGTAGCATCGCCATGAAGAAGGCAGATCGTAATGCTTCAGATGGAGTAGTAGTAGCGCTTGAAGGAGCTGGCAAGGTTCTTCTCCTTACCCTTCATTCAGAAACAGACTTCGTAGCAAGAAACAACGACTTCATAACTCTAGCAAATGAACTTGCGAAAATAGCGTTAAATGAAGGAATAGATACAATGCAAACAAAATCACTTGATATCATCAATCCTGTTGTTCAGAAAGTTGGAGAGAAGATTGAGCTTGGTAAAGTAGAACTAATAGAGGGCTCAGTTCTCGGTGCATATGTACACGGGAGTAAAAGTGCTGTCGTTGTATCTCTTGGTGGTGGAAGCAAGGAATTAGCCAAAGATATAGCTATGCATATAGCAGCGATGAAACCAGCTTTCATAAAAGGAGATGATGTAACAGCTGAGGACAAAGCAAAGGTTATCGAAGTTTTTGAAAAGGAAGTAGCAGAGTCAGATAAACCTGAAGAGATAAAGAAAAAAATGTTGGAAGGTAAAATCTCCACTTATTTCAAAGAACAAACTTTGATGGATCAGATGTTCATCAAGAATCCTGACATAACTGTCGGCAATTTGTTAAAAGAAAAAGGAGCAACCCTAATTTCCTTCATTCGTGAGTCAATCGGTTAATTATGATTATACCTATCATTATTTTTCTCATAGCGATAATAGCAGCCTTTGGCATGCTATTTTATCGCGCATGGGAGATAAGGACTTCTAGATTTGTAGTAAAGGAAGAACATGAAAATTACTTACCTAAACTATCCCTAAAAGAAGCGGAGAAGATAGCTCTCTATGTGATAAAACATGTAATTCAATCTGTTGTTGTTTTCGTTGTTAAATCTTGGTTTTTATTTATTACAAAAACCAAGATTTGGATTCAAAACAACTCACCTAAAATACATAAATTTTTTCAGAAAAAAACATGTACAGATTCTAGAAAAATTTCTTTTGTAGAAAGAGCTATCATTGAATCAAAAATAAAGATTAAAAAAGTTAAAGAGAAAATAAAGAAAGAACACGAGGAAATAGAAGAAAATAATGAAGTTGATAAAATCCTGTAATATGCTAAGATAGTTTTATTGTTTTAGCTGTTTAATACACACCGTTTTAGCTGTTTGGTAAGCAAGTAACATACGCCGCTTTAGCTGTTTTGGTAGGTATCAAAGTAGAATAACGCCGCTTTAGCTCAGTTGGTAGAGCAACACTTTTGTAAAGTGAAGGTCCTCAGTTCGAATCTGAGAAGCGGCTCCAAAAGAAAAAATATATCCATTCTATGGATATATTTTTTCTTTTGGACACGAAAGATTGGAAAG
>JAPLXT010000010.1 GCA_026395935.1 Candidatus Nomurabacteria bacterium
GTAAAGCAAATGCGTCAGGCGATAATAGATGGTAATTTTGAAGAATTTAAAGAGAAATTTTTAAAGAAGTATGAAAAATAAAGTATTCAAATTAAAAAGTGATTATAAACCAGATGGTGATCAACCGAAGGCGATTTCACAGTTGCTGGAGGGCTTAGAAAAAGGGATGAAGAAGCAGACACTTTTGGGTGCGACGGGAACAGGGAAGACTTTTACAATTGCGAACGTTATAGAGGAATGGAATAAACCCACCTTGGTTATAGCTCACAATAAGACTTTGGCGGCTCAGCTAGCCCAAGAATTCCGTGAATTTTTTCCTGATGCTGCTGTTCACTACTTTGTCTCCTATTATGATTATTACCAACCAGAAGCTTATATGCCTGTCACAGATACGTACATCGAAAAGGATGCCCAGATAAATAAAGAAATAGACCGTCTTCGTCATGCGACGACACAGTCACTCTTATCTCGTCCGGATGTTATTATTGTGGCTTCAGTTTCTTGTATCTATGGTTTAGGAAGTCCTGAAGAATACGAGAAGGTAAATTTGAAATTAGAAATCGGCTCTAAAATTGGCAGAACAGATTTGATGAGGAGATTGCTCGGAGTACATTTTGAGAGAACAAATGCAGATTTAAATCCTGGAACTTTCCGATCTATTGGAGATAGAGTAGAAGTCATGCCTATTTCAGAAACTTTTGTTTATCAAATAGAGTTTTTAAATAGTAAAATATCTAAGATCTTGCGAGTCGACCCAGTGTCAGCGCATGTATTAAAAGAAGAGACTGGAATCTTCCTTTTCCCTGCGAAGCACTTTATTACTGACAAAGAAATGGTGGCGTCAGCTGTTAAAAATATAAAACTTGAACTTACACAGCAATTAAAAAAGTTTGATAAAGAAGGAAAGTTATTAGAATCTGAAAGAATAAAAAGAAGAACAAATTACGACTTAGCTATGATAAAAGAAGTTGGCTACTGTAATGGTATCGAGAATTACTCTAGGCATTTTTCAGGCAAGAAGGAGGGAGAAGCACCAGATACACTTCTTTCGTATTTTAAAAATGATTTCCTAACTATTATTGATGAGTCACATGTGACTCTGCCTCAGCTAGGTGGTATGTATGCAGGAGATGCTTCAAGGAAGAAAACTCTAGTAGATTTTGGTTTTCGTCTTCCGTCAGCGAAGGATAATCGTCCACTCAAATATGATGAATTTGAAAAGAGGATAGGCGACGTTATTTATGTATCTGCGACTCCTGGTGAACAAGAACGAAGCCTAAGTAATCAAATTGTAGAGCAAATAATTCGTCCTACGGGTCTTATAGATCCGGAGATCCTGTAAGTGTATCCACAAAAGAGAAATATTTGGGCCAAATAGAAGACTTTGTTGGGGAAGCAGATAGGGTCATCAAGAAAGGTTTTCGTGCCATTGCTACGACTCTGACAAAAAAGATGGCGGAAGACTTGTCTTTATTCTTAAAAGAAAAAGGTTACAAAGCAGAATATTTACATAGTGATATAAAAACGATAGAGAGAATCCAAATATTAACACAATTTAGAAGAGGGGATTTTGATATTCTTATTGGAGTTAATCTTCTTCGTGAAGGTTTAGATTTACCAGAACTCGCATTGATAGGAATTTTGGATGCAGACAAGGAAGGATTTCTTCGTTCGGAGACTTCACTTATACAGATTATTGGACGTGCAGCGAGAAACGTAGAAGGGCGAGTGATTCTTTATGCAGACCATATGACAAAGGCTATTGAATATGTGATTGAAGAAACAACTAGAAGAAGGAATATACAGATCGCTTATAATAAGAAGCATGGTATAACTCCAGCAACTATAATTAAAAAGATTAAAGACATCACAGAAGATCTAGAAGACAAACATGGTAAGGCTGTAAATGCAGAGCTTGATCTAGATGTAGAATTATTTAAAAAAGCATTTGGGAAAAGT
>JAPLXT010000123.1 GCA_026395935.1 Candidatus Nomurabacteria bacterium
ATCCTCTTTTCTTCTTTAATGCCTGTAATTATAATTTTATCCCCTACAAAAAAGGACACAAATAGTCCTGTGGCTATAGATATAAAAACACCCCAGAATAATGATGACAACCCGGACATTTTCAAATCATCCGCTATATACCAAACCCCTCTCCATATAAGAACCACCCCGATACTGCCTAGAAATGCATAGACAAGCGGCCAGTGGCTTAATTGATGCCTAAACTTTGAACCAATACGATTAAAAAAATTATTAACTTTCTTGAATATTTCCATATGCTAATAATACCATAAATATATGTAAAAAATAAGATAAAACAAAAAACACCCGATAGAGGGTGTTTTTTGTAAAAACAATATTAAACGCGTTCTACGTTTACAGCACTTGTCTTCTTCTCTCCGTTTCTCTCATTCTCTTCTATTTCAAATGTGACAGTGTCACCTTCGTGAAGATCCTCAAATGATACTCCTACTACTTTATCCTTATGGAAAAAGACGTCATTTGATTGTCCTTCAACTGTGATAAAACCAAATGGCTTATCATTAACGATTTTTTTGATAGTTCCTTTCATGTTAATAGACTTTAAATAAATAATGTACAAAATAGAAATTACTAAATCGACTTATTCAGATAATAGCTTTTGTATCTTAATGATACTCTTTATTAGAATATTAATCAATGAAAAGTAAAGATGCTCTATTTAGGCTGTTTATGAACGGACTTTTTCTTGTCTGTCTTGTTTTTAAGCATAACTTTCTTGACTGCTAAACGCTTCACTGTTTTGTGTGACCTTGGTGACTTTTTGTGGGGTTTAAGCCCTGTAGCTCTTTTTGCCATATTTTATTTCTTTTTATTATTAATAAGATAAATCTATTATACTTTAAATTCACAAAAAATACTATTTAAAACGAAAAAACTGGTCCCATTTTATTGAGACCAGCTTTCAACAAGTTTATAAACTTGTTTTTAAAATGTTTTTTAAAAAATTAATTAAATGGTATCTTTAGTGAAAAACTAGTTTTGCCCGAAAGGGGCTGATAAACTACATTTCCACCATGTGCTTTGGCTATGAGTTTAACACTAAAGAGGCCTAAACCTGTGCCATCGGTCTTACTTGCAGTTGAAAATTTCTTAAAAAGTTTACTCCTGATTTTTACAGGAACTACTCCTTCGTTTGAAATCGTTAACCGAAATAAATTTTCTTCCTCAAATATATTAATGAAGATATCCGATTTACTTGACCCAATTGCCTCAACAGCATTTTTTACTAAATTAGTAATCATAGAGTAGAAAAGATTTTCATCTATACCTACGTCATTTTTAGTGACAAGATTATTGATAAATACCCTTCCTCTGAAATTTTTGAAGTTGGAAACAATATTCTCAATTCCAGCTACGATTTCACTTATTGATTTCGGTTTTTTTGCCAAAACCATAGTGCCTTTTTCAATCTTCTGAAGATTGAGATAGCTTTGCATAGCACTCAAAGTTTTGTGCCCTTCTTTTGAAATAATTTGAGCATATTGAAACTTTTCTGCCTCGGATGTTTCCTCATCACTGATTAGTTCTGCGAACTCAATCATGTGTGAAATTGGAGCTCGTAAATCATGTATGAGGATATTAACAAATTTTTCATATTCCTCAACATCTTGGTTGACAATATTTTTTTTCTGCATTTTAAAAAAATTTGGTTTATATTTTATGATTATTGAAATTACAACTTAATTCTTGTCAATCATAGCATAATTTTAATGCTTTGTCAATACGTACTTTTTATGAATATAATAAGGTGTATTTTGAGATAAAACATAAATTCTATGCGTAGTAAGGGCAGAGGTCGATTAATATTAAATTTTCAAA
>JAPLXT010000049.1 GCA_026395935.1 Candidatus Nomurabacteria bacterium
AATAAATATTGAACAACATGTATTAAAAAATTTTCGTAATTCAAGAATCAAAATATAAAATTAAAAAGACTAAAGAATTCAAACATCAAAATACAACTGCGGGACGAAACCGGAGGCAGCACCAAAGTAGCCGAACGCATCGGACACACCGTACGCGCCAAACCTGAGCCTGTCATTGCCAAAGTAGAAGAACGGGGCCCTCGAGAAGACACCATCGGCAACCGGACTGAATTCGTCGCCTGCACAATCGGTATCTAACTCTTCCCAACGAACGAACCGTTCGGGATGAACCAGAGCCATGCAACCTAAAACAAAAGAAGTCAGACCAAATTCGTTGCCTGCGAAAGTTTCGCGAGCTCTGCGAACGGATTCACCTCTGTGTTTCATTCCGTATTGAACGGCGAGGATCAAGATGTCGCCTGCTTGTTCTGCTTCCAGATGTTCAAGGAAGTCAACGGTGCGAGAATGCTGGCGAAGTTTGCTTGGTACGATTTCACCGTCACGGTAGTTGTAAAAACTACGGCTTTCGGCTAATTTCGTGTGTACCAATTTTACCACTTCACAGTATTGCTGTGCAGGATCCGTAATTGCAGGAAAAAACTTTTTACCAACTGCTGATACTTTCGGAATGGCGAACCACCCTTCGGCACCTTCAGGTAGCGTTGGAAGATTTTTTGCAAATTCCATTGCCTCTGTCCAATCAAGACCAAAAAGACTTGCAACAGTCCTGATTTGTTCATCGATTGGTTTCGAGCCCTTGTACTCGCTGGGGTAGGTGTAGCTTGAAGACGCTACTTCGTTAGCAAACTGATTCGTAGTAGAATGCTTAACAATTAGTTCTCCAAGTTCTTTCCAGAACTCACGGCTTTCATTGAGGCGTTGGGCAGAACCATCGGCTCCATCTGTCAATTTTGTCTTGTTGTACACCCCACGCCATTTGGCACTTGCATCAAGACCCTTGGGGTCATCTGACGTGATCAACTTTTTTGTCGTCATCATCGTAATTTTTAAAATATCAAGAAAACAAAAAATCCATTTGTATTAAGGCCGGATCTTTACCTTTATTTGTGTATATTATATCACAAAACACATCTCTTTGTCAAGAGTTGTAGCATTTGTAATAAGAAAGGTCCTTGCTATTGGAATTCTAGTTTGTGCCACATCTACGCCATAGCGTAGATGTGGCATTCAAGCATTTTGTATTTTGTATTTTGTTAATTAAAATTTTTGAAAATTATTTGGTTTACCAAATTTCAAATGATATGGTAGACATAATAAAAGAAAGAAAAAACCAAATAGAAAAGAAAATAAAGATGGCGTTAAAAGTATAAATTAAATAAGTTTTCTTTATACCTAAACATGGAATAATTAATTTCTTGAGTAAAACAAAGCTGATTGTTGGAATAAAAAGGAAAAAATATACTATAATAAGCAACATCAAAAATCTATAATAAGAAAAGTTGTTAAAAATCAATATCATAAATGAAACCAACCCCTGTAACAAAATCCAAAAAGTATTATTTTACCTAATATAGTATCCGTATGAAATAATTTATTTATTTTGTCTTTCATTTTTTTATATGAAATAATCTTCTAAAGAATGACTTTATTGTACCCCAGAAATCTATATCCTGTCCAGCATTTATTACTGAAGCCCCAAGATTTGAGACTGGTATAATTGTCTCCTTATTTGAGGAAACTCCTTTTCCTATTAATTTAGCTAATGATTTTTTAATTATTGATTGTTTCTCAACATTAACCTTTTTTATATCTGTAGGTATCCCCTGTTTGATAGTTATGCTTGGTATATTCATAATAAGTTTTGGATTATCTTTAATAATATAAGATCCACTAATATTTTTACTTTTTATCTCTGTTATTTTTGCTGGTACAGCAAGATAGTCTTCGTTTTGAAGTAATGTGTTTGAATTACTTACATTCTTTTTATTTCCATCATTATCAATCTCTATTGTATTTGTATTATCATATGAACTAAAATTAAAGTCCATTTTGCTTGTCGAAGTTATAGGCACATCATTCCAGAACTTCGTCTCAGTAGTCTCTCCATTTACAACTTTCTCAATAGCTAGATCAAAAGTACCAGAGCCTGTAGCAAACCCCTTCACATTCACGCTCAATCCGTCAGGTATAAATGCAAACTTGGCATCGCCGATAGTATCATAGCTCACGCCTTCTATATTATTCTCTATGTTACCATCTAGGTCGAGCCCACTATGATTCTCATTCGTATCATAGATATCAAGAGAGATAGGGCTATGAATACTGAGTATGTAGCCGTGTATTGGTGTGCAATTATTTATATCAGTAAAAACATTACTATCTACCTTTCTAGATTTGTTTTCCAAAATACTAAGAACAGCATCAGGTACATCTGGGGCCGAAGGCAAGGCACTATGGCTTATTTTATCTACAAAATACTTATCTACATTTGAAATTCCAAAAGAACTATCAAGAGGTACAGTACTATCACCATTTGCATATGAAAGTTTATAATCCTCTTTGAGTTTTATTGGTCCGATGCTATCTTCTTTTCTTATATTAATTGCACTAATAGTCGCTTCTCCACAAGCAGAAAAATTGGAAACTTTAATTCCCGATAGATCTAGGTCATCAATACCTTGGTGAAAAGTATCAGCTGATTCAAGCATAGGCTGATTAATCTTTTTCTCTATTAATAAATTTTTAGTAGCATCATAATCAAGATATACTGGATCAGATCCAATTGTTTTCTCAGAAATATATCTTAAGTCATCTACATATTTACGAGAAGGAAGAAGTTCATATATAGATGGCATATTTTGAGAAATTGCTTTAACTCTCTCTGGATTAAGGCCTAATAATCCAATTAAAATATCAACACCCATATCGTCTCCATAAACTAAAGCTTTGTAAGCCTTTGGAGATCCTAAATGTGGAGTACCAAGAAATATTAGGTGATCTATCTTATCCTTTCCATTTTCTTTAATATATTCCTTGGTTAGTAAGCCTCCCATACTATGGGCTATTATATCCACCTTATCTTTCTCTGTATCTAAAAGTACTTTGTTTATTTTCTCTTTTAAAAGTTCTACATTTTTCACATTACTAAATCTCCAATCATATGGAAATACAAATAAATTTTCTCCTTCTTTATATCCTCCATTATCTATTAAATCTGCAATTAAGTTATCAAAAATATGGTTACTAGCAATTCTTTTAATTATATCTCCTGTCTTCATTGGAAAACTTGATTTTTCTTCACCTGAATACAAAAGAGATAAATCATTAAGATATAAATCTGGACCAGGAATAAGTACCCTAAATACACTAGGCCAGATTTCATCTTTGTCACCATAATCTCTTATCAACTCCGTCCCCATTATTCCGGGAATTATTATTATCGGATCTTTTCTTTCTTTTGTAGAATCATACTTCAACCATGGAGTGAAAAGAATATTGTCGGCGACTTCGTTACCGAAGCCGGTGGGGTTTGAAGTCTCGTTCTTGGGGCCTGACTTGTCGCCCCAGTAATTGGAAGTAAAATCCAAATTATTGCTTGTATCTACGTCGTAAGTATCTACTCCTTTTATCGTATTATCGTGTATATTATTATTATGAGCAGAAAAAGTGGAATCCCATATTTCAAGACCGTATTCACCACCAGTAATATCAGAATTCTTTACAATTATCGCATCTGGCTTTGTATTGTTAAATGCGACTATGCCTGCCTTATCATACCATCCATCGTTTGTAGTAGGCACCACTAATATACTTACTCCATCTATATCAGCTTTTACTTCTTCAAATAAAGTAATCCCTGCACCGGGGCAACTTATACTTCCTCCTTTTATGTTTAGAGAATATTCACTGAATATAGTTATTCCATCTTTTGTACAATCTATCGTAGAATCTGTAATTGTCAGATAATTATTCGAATATGGTATGACTTCTGGATGATCATCATAATAACCACTTCCATTAAAACCAGTAAACCCAGTATTTACATTTTTAATTGTAATGCCATTTACTACCAGTGAACTATTATTATAAAAAGTAAACACATCACCAATATTCTCAAAACTACCACCATTTATTTCAACACTACTATCATTCCATCCTTCCATACCAGAATAACTATCACTTATATTTAAATTCTCAAAACTTGCACTTGATTTCTCAAAAGAAAAAGTATCGTTAGCATATTTTAAAAATACATTTTTTAAACTTGAGCCGACTGATGAATTAAAATAAAAACCATTCCAATCTCTTATGGAAGGTTCCCGTACATCATAATAGGCACAAGTTTCTTCGCCAATCCCAATAAGATTCCCATTCTCATCTAAAACAAGTTCTCCCTTTTCGTCCTTAACATAATCTGGATAATCACAAGAATACTGGTCATCATCTGTGCTACCTCCTATATCATCATAGTTAGAAGTAAAATAAATTGGTTTTTCTGTACCATCTGCAATTATTGCCCCATATACATCAATAGAGATGCGACTACTATAATCATATCCAGGCTTGAATTTCACAATTACACCAGCTTCTATTGTAAGAGTAGCTCCTTCCCCGACAATAATAGAATTAACAACGAGGTAATGACTTCCCTCTTTCGTCCAAGTCGTATCGCTTTCTATATCACTAGATATTTCAGTCGGGGTAATAACATTTTCCTCGGCATGGACTTGGGTAAAAGAAAAACCATAGCATAATAAAATAGCCATGGTCATAAAAAGGGATAATAAATATTTTTTACTTGGTCGTCGAAAAGAATTAAGAAATGAATTAAAAAGAAAAACAGAAAAAATATTTACTTTTTCCATTTTTAGATTATACAATAAATTAAAATAATCTGTCAATAAAAAAGGGTCCGAGAATATTTTTATGGAGTGTTGTAGAAAGATTAGTGTATTCCCCCCTCTTTAAAAGAGATATAGGACACGTAAATGAATATAAAAAATAAAATTGTGTAAGAATATATATTCATAAGATTATTTGGGTTTGAAAGTGCGTTCCAAATACCAAAAGCAAGAGAGTTGTGACTAATAAATAAATCCCAACTATTGAAGCGCAAGAATCGCCCCAAATACATGCCAAAACTTGTGAATAAAATTATAATTGCGATTAAAATATTTGTAACTTTTTTAGAAAATTTTAAAAGTAGCATTTTCTCCATATGGGAAAGCGAATATAGCCCCATGAGTAAGGCAGCGGCGGCCGAAGTAAAAAGAAGAAAGATGTCGTACATGACGGGTACAGCATGGATTCGCCCTAGGTGAATAAAGTCCGTGATGACGTACGGCGCATTGGGTAAAAATATAAGCCAAAGTATAAATGAAAATATGAAAACTGGCTTTATAATGTTACTTTTATTAGTATTTAAAATTAAAATAGAGCTTATAAAAAATGGAACAAATGCCAAGAGTATATTCCATAAGATATAAATGAAAGAAGTATTACCAAAAAGGACAATGCGTAAAATATTAAGGAGTACTGCAAGCCCCAAAAGGTAAAGTATGCTATTTGGTATTTTAAATTTTCTTATTATCATGTTTCTTTAAATGCTTAGAATACTCTTTGGTAAGTTCTGAAGAACTTCTGACTTTTCCACCGTGACCAACATTATAAACCATCTTTATTCCAAGTTCTTTACATACTGCTACTTCAGGAACAGGATATCCGCTTGGCTTCCTGTCTCCCCCATTAGCAAAGATGTGCGGTTGTATTTTCCTCAATGCATCACAAACACTTCTTTCTATCGGATCATCATAATTCATACCAGCCTTATGCTCTGTAATATAAACCTTGTCCACACCAGGGAAAGCCTCAACTATTTCTTTGCGATCAAGTTCACCCATAAACTCTTTCCCTTTCTTTGCTCGAAGCCAATTGTCGTTATTTATAATTACGATCAATTTACTCCCTAGTTTTTTTGCTTCTTTAATGTATCGAACGTGGCCTATATGTATAGGATCAAAGCCACCACTTATCATCACTACTGTAGGATTCTTCTTTGTGCTTTTTTTCATAAGCTTAGTATAGCACTTTTATTCTCCTCTTGAGGAGTACCCGAAGGGGGAGGTGGATCTTAAATTAATTAATCCTCCACCCCGTACTCTGATTACAGAGTCCACCCCTCAAGAGGGGAATTTTGAGTGTTAGTTTATTTATGTTAAAATAATCCTATGCATCCTGGTATACAATCTTGGAAAAACCTTGTGATTTATGCGTTCAACGCATTTTCTATCCCCTTACTTTCGAAAACACTTTTCGCACCTTGGGAGAATGATACAGCCGACAAAGATTCTAAACTAAGCTTTATAGAAAAGTTTATTTTCAGTCTTTTTTCGCGCGTACTTGGATTCGTCACGAGAGTCCTCTGTATAGTTGTCGGACTTATTTTTACTTTTATCATTATTCTAACTTTCCCAATTTTTCTTCTACTTCCTATCAAGATTAGTCTGGAATTTCTAGAGACTCTTCCCTCTTTTGGTATCTCGCTTTCTTATGGAGAGACCTTTTCTTTGAATGCTCATAGTAAAGAAGTTTATACTCCATCTGGATTAAAACTTTTTGGTAAAGAAAAAGTTCTTCGCATGATAGATCGAGGGCTTTCTAAAGACAAAGGAAGGAATATTCTCCTCGTTGGAGAGACAGGCGTCGGTAAATCTGTGGTCATTTCAAAATTAGGCCAGCTCGGCCAGTCAGGTCTATCTTCATATGGTATTCGTAATCACAGAGTCGTCGAATTAAACGTCGAAGGTATCGCCATAAATGACTTCGAGAAAGCATTGGCAGAAGCAGAAGGTGCAGGTAACGTCATAATTGTTATTGAAAATATTCATTTGTATACATCTGTATTCGAGAAGTTAATGAAGTATTTAAATTCTGTTCATTTAGGAGTAATAGTCACGACTGACTTCTCAAATTACGACCAAGTATTAAAAGGCCATCCAGAATTCCTTTCAAAATTTGAAAAGGTTGACGTCGAGCCGACCAATATCGAAGATACTTTGTCGATACTCAAGAATAATATTTATGTAAATAATATTTCCATTAGTACCAAAGAAAATGTATTGGAAGAAATAGTGAATCTCTCAGATAGGTTCATTGGTAACCAGCCACAACCATTAAAATCTCTCTTAATCTTAGACGAACTTCACTCTTTACATAAAAAAATAGGGATAGAAGATGTCCATCAAGTTATTTCCGATAAGACGAATATGCCGATAGGTGCCCTTGGTGTAGATGAGAAAAAGGTCTTGATAGGCCTCGAAAGTAAAATGAAAGCGAAAATTATTGGACAAGATGAAGCCGTCAAAGACGTCTCGGAATCTTTGCGCCGCCTCCGTACTGGTATCGCCGATCCATCCAAGCCTGCAGGCTCATTCCTCTTCTTGGGTCCAACGGGTGTGGGTAAAACTTATACAGCCAAAATTTTGGCCGAAAGTTATTTTGGTCACAAGAATGCAATGATTCGCTTTGATATGAGTGAATTTTCATTACCAACTTCTGTAAATACATTTATCGAAAGATTGGCAAGTGTAATAGAGGAGAATCCCCTCTCGCTTGTATTCTTCGATGAGCTTGAGAAGTCCAACATGGCAATCCACCATTTGCTTTTGCAAGTACTCGATGAAGGAAGACTCACAAGAGGTACTGGTAGAGTCGTCAGCTTTAAAGATTCTATCATCATTGCGACTTCTAATGCTGGAAGCAAAGATATAATCAGTAATCAAAGTATTGAGAAAAAAGTTTTGATAAATAATATTATCAATGCGGGAATCTTCACACCAGAATTCTTAAACAGATTTAGTAGTGTAATCCTATTCAAACCACTAGGACAAAATGACGTAAGAAAAGTTACGGAGCTAATGCTAAAAGAATTTAAGGACAGATTATTTGAAGACAAGAAAATAACGTTAGTAATAACAGACGCGCTTATAGAAAAGATCGCCGCCGCTGGCTTCGATCAAGACTTCGGTGCTCGACCTATCAAGCGTGCCATAGAAGAACAAGTAGAAAATAAAGTAGCAGACTATATCATAGGTGGAGGTAGTGAGGGGGAAATAAAGATAATGTAAAATATCAAAATGAAAAGAAGTGCTCTATTTTACTTAAAAGAACAGGGGCAAAAATTGCTTATATAAACGATCAGCGTTCTAATATTGAGCTATTATAAAAGAAAAAGCCCCCAATGGAGACGAGCTCCATAAGGGTCTTTTTCGTGGTTATGTGAATATTATAGCATACATCAAGAAGTATGCAAGGATTTTAAAGTTAAACTTTTACAAAAATAACCTCTATAAATTAGAGACTAAAATATTACTTCTCACTTGGGAGGCATATGGGATTTGCACCCATGATGACAGTTCCACAAACTGTAGTGTTACTATTACACTAATGCCTCCATCACGTAGAACTCTCTAGTTATACCAGAAAAAGCCTAAAAAATCTAGGCGGGAGAATTTAATTGTTTACCTTAGGAATAGTCGGAGCTGCTGGAATAGTTGGTTTAACTTCTGTTGGAGGGGTTTGAACAGTTGGGGTTACGGGAACAATAATCTCCGGAGTAGAACAAACTGTTCCATTGATTGGTCCAGTTAAGGTAGTAGGATCCCCTCCACTACTAGCACAATAGTAAGAAGCTCCAGTTGTATAAAGTGGTGCTGCTAGTGCCCAAGCTTTAGGTGTCGAGTAGCAAGATCCTTCGCCTTTCGTTAAGAGAAGCAAAGAAGAAATTGAACTCGATATTGAACTGATCGCCGTATCTGCTCCTTTACTTTGCCCAAGTGGAGAAAATAAGGATCCCGAAAGAGGTAGTGTACAGCTGCCTAGAGCTTCCGATTTCTTGCCGTATGATCCTACTGCGTTTTTGAAAAGTATTGTTTGTGGTTTAAAAGAAGAAATTATATTTTTAATTTTTGTATTTTCTATATCATTTACAAAATCTTTTATATTGATTTGTTCACTTGGCATCACTATATTGTTCTCTATATCCAAGTCATAGTAAGTCGTCATCCAATCAAGCTTAACTTCATTGTTAGCAATACCACTATCGTTCAACCATAGTACTTTTGACAAAGGAGCGTTTAATGTAAACTTTATCTGATATAGGTTATCATTATTTTTACCAACCCATACTTCAAAAGAACTTATGGAAGATGCACCGAGTGCTTCATCCAAATTTTTCTTTTGTTCGTCGTTAAATTGTAGAGAGAAAAGATCGACAAATGAACTCAATAATTTCTTTGTCGCAGGGCGGATAACCGTCACTTCATAATGATAAGTCTCTATTCCATGTATACTCTCCTTACCTTTATCTACAAATTCTAAGGTTCCGATGAATTCTTTCAAAGTAGCGATTGTTTGATCTTGTACAAATGGAGGAACGCCGTTTGAAATAATATTATAAATATCTACTTTTTTTATTATACTTTGTACATTATCAGAGAATTCTCCGACGATTAATCCTAACTCATTCTTCTTCATAGATACGACAGCAGGGAGAGGTGCATCTTTACCTAAAATTTCACCAAGTTTTGGAACTGTAATAGAAAAATTGGATCCATCATACTTCCAATCAGTTTTAATGTTATTTTTTAATAAAGAACTATTAAAATCAAAATTATAATCAAAGATTGTTTTATCAGATGAGTGATTTACAATCCCTTTTGCGTTGATAGATATAGAATCCCTTTCGTCTGAAGCAACTGCTTGTCCACTAGAAAGGCCAGTCGTTATATTTGAAAGTGCTGGGGAAGAAATATTTATCGTTGTATCTACTTTGTATGATTTTAATTTAGAAATATTAGAAGAAGCATTCAAAAGTACAACCTTAGGGTCTTTTTTAACAACAAAAAAACTAAAATTAGACCAAGGTATCTTCAAATAACCTTCAACAAAAGCAAATACCATACCCCCTATTAGGATAAGAGCCGCTATCATTATTACAATCTTTAATATCTTCCTCTTTTTGATAGGAGAAATTACTACCTTTTCTTTTTCTTTTTTTTTCTTCTTCCTCTTTTTTAGTCATATTCAAAAGGTCTCTAGAGTAAGAGGATAGCATTGCATTTCTAGGAACGATGTCGGACATTACGTTTGAAGGTGTAGTTGGGGTAGAAATTTTAGGGGGAATAATAGGAATAATTGGTGCAACAGAAATAGGCTCAGTAGCAGGAATTACTGGTTTTACTTCTTCTATAACAGATTCTGTTACGGAAGAAATTACTGGTGGTACTTCACTTATAACTGGTTCTACTATAGTAGGAATTATTTGTTCTTCGCCTTTGATCTCTAGATTGTATGGTTCCAATTCTTTACTTGTGGAAAATTCTATCTTTTCGTCTTTCTTTGTTTCTTCTGGTATTCTTATTTTAAATTCATTCTCAATAACAGGAGTAATAGATACTATAGGGGTGACAGGAGCGATAGAAGGCTCGACAACTGGAATTTCAGGTATAGCCGCTGCGGTGGCCATTTCTTTTTCTACAATTTCTTTTATCTCGTCCAATTTTGATTTTGGCTCTTCTGGTTCTATTTTTTTAATCTCTTCTATTATTGGTTCTTCTTTTATTATTACTGGTTGTATATTTGTAGGAGCCCAAACTTTCAATAAGCCCAATGTGGATTCATCTTTTTTCTCTTCTACTACTTCTGTCTTTAGAGCTAGTGGGTCCGTATCGTCGGCTGGTTCACGGTATCTATCAATACTCTTTTTGACTTCTTCTGGTTCTTCTATTTTGACTTGATCTATTCGAAGGAAGCCTTCTTGTATATCTTCTATACGCCAGCCTGCCTCTAAAAGATTTGAAACAACCAAATCTTTAGAAATACTTTTATTAAGTTGCGATTTTATATACTCAATTAAATCTAGAGTGATCATACAACTAATATTATACTCCAATCATTTTAAAATTCATAGACATAGAGCAACTTTCCCAGCTGATATTTACCTCTTTTTAGATCTATGAGGGCTATTTCTCTTTTACCTGTGAAATGAAAAGATGCCGAGACGATACGTGTACCAGTTTTCAGCTCTTTATCAAATTTTGGAAGTAAATCATCCATAATATTTGGGTAAAGATAAGTGAATATATGTGTAGCATTTGATAAATCTACATCAAAAAAATCTTTCTTTATAATTTCTACATTTATATTGTTTATTTTTTTGTTCCAAAGGGAAAGTACGCTAGCTATAACAAAAGGAAATGGACTATTTTCTATGCCAATATATTTTAATTTAGGATTATTTTTCGCTAGATAAAAAAGCACTCGGGCGTCTCCACAGCCAAGGTCGTAAACAACACTACCCTCTTTTAAGGCAAGAGCTTCCTCTATATCGGGAAGTACACTATTGGGAATACCGACGAAAGGAACTTTCGCTCGTATATTACTCCACATCCACAAAAGCAGTAAACATAAAACAAAAAGAAGGATTAAAAAAGCCAACCAGTTAAATAAATACGTTATAAATATAATCATAAACCCATTATACAATAAAAGCCGACTTATGTCGGCTTTTATTTATTTAATTAAATAATTGAAATTAAATGATTAGAACTCGGCCCCTTATTGTCGATACTAATTTTAAAGGATATTGGTTTTGTATTATCACTGACGATTTGTAAATAATATTCTTGTTTATCCCCCTTATTCAATAATAATCTTTGGTTATTTGCTATTATATCTGTAGCTAACTCAAAATAACCTCTGTTTTCATCAATACTTCCTATATTAAAATCTTCATCCTCTTGCGAAGACAGTGTCTCAATAAAAATAGATTTTGAAAAAGCCCAAAATGGTCTTTTGAGGTTCAGCCATTCTTTATCTTTTTCAGATCTTATTTTTACTCTAATTTTTTTAGATGAAATAATCCCATTATTCTTAATGTTTAAACTATAATATTTTGAACGTACTCCCTCTATTGTTGTGGTGTCTAATATTTTTATTTTATAGGAAAGTTCTGGTCCGAATACTAAATTTCTAATTTCATACTGAAACACCAGTAATATTCCCACAAAATAAGCAATACTAGCCTCAATTGGGAATGATTTATTGGTTAATATATAAATTATAAATAAAAAAGTACCTATAGAGATAAGAGAATTAATGGCTATAATTACTTTCTTATATATTTTCATAATTTATGACTTTTTTGTGCCCGAGAGAAGATTTGAACTTCCAAGGATTGCTCCATACGAACCTCAATCGTACGCGTATACCAGTTCCGCCACCCGGGCATAATTTTTATTTTAAATACTGCTTTTGTTGTTTTTTCTCTATTTTTAAAGCTTTTTCTATTTTAAGTCTCTTTCTAGACAAACTAACAACATTAGGATTATAATACATTTTATTAATAATCTCCACTGCCTCTTTTTTAGCATATTTCAATTGATGAGTCATCCCTACTCCACTATTAGTAATATGCCCAGTTACTCCTACTTTGTTTTCTAGTTCTTCTCTTATCCAATTAATATGCTTTTCACTTGCTGAAACAAACTCAACATAAAACATATGGCTAGAACGCCATCTTTTATCCCAATATGAATAAAATGTTCCATCACCATCAAAACAACCTCTCAGAAAATCAAAGAAATATCTATCTGGAATTACTAATTTACCCATTGTTAAAGACTTTTTTGGGGTTAATCCAATAGACAGAAGAAAATCATAAAATATTCTATTTTTAAATTGAATCCTCAAACAACTATTGCCACTGCCATTCCATTTCATTCCTATTTTAAAATCCACCCCTAGGCATTTAGAAAAATTCAACAATTGTTCCCTATCTTTTGAAGTCAGGTCGATTAAAATACCATCATTAGATAAACAACCATCAGTCGCAAGTAACCCAATAGCATAGGCTAAATTTGCTGTCCATTTTTCATTTATAATCTTTTTTGGTTTTGGTCCCCTCTTCCCCATGTTTATATTATATCACCTCAAAGTAATAGCGTCTACTAATTAATATTAAAATAAAATCCGCTTAATGCGGATTTTATTTTTTATTCTTCTGATTTTATTTCTTCTGGAGCTTCATCTCTTCCGATTGTTATACTCTTCAATCTCTTCTTCACTTCTTTAACTGCTTTAGTACGGATGTAGTATAGTTTATTTCTGCGAGTTTTAGATTTTCTCAATATCTCAATCTTATCAATGTTTGGAGAATATAAAGGGAAAATACGCTCAACGCCCACTCCTGATGCAACTTTACGGATAGTAAATGTAGCTCCAGATTCTGTACCATGCTTGCGAGACAAAACTAGTCCCTCAAATGCCTGAAGGCGAACTTTTCCTTTTTCTAAAATTTTATTCCAAACGCGAACCGTATCCCCTGCTTTAAAATCAAGGTTTTTGCGGTCGTTTTGTGTGACTGGTGTAAATTCTTTCTTCGTTATTTCCATGGGTTCTACTTTATCATATATGACTATTTTTAGCAAATATTGGCTATTTTAATGAAAGATATTCTTTTATTACTTTCTTGAAGTCGAGGGGTAGTGGAGATTCTATTGTTTTAAGCTCTCCTCCAGGTAAACGGAAGGTTATGGAGTGTGAATGAAGGGCTAAACGCTTCATACCAAGAGCAAGATCATTACTTCCTCGATAAAGTGGATCTGACACTACGGGATGATTTATATACCTCATATGTACTCGTATTTGATGAGTTCTACCAGTCTTTGGATACGCTTCTATATAAGAGAATTTATTATTTTGATTTAATCCTCCTTTTGAATTATCAGTAAACCTGTTAAGAACCACATATTCAGTTGTTGCTTCACGCACAGGCTCCCTAGCCCCTCTGCCAGCTGTCCACATGCGTATATCAAGTGGCGAGCGTCCAATAGGTGCAGTTATTATTCCCCTCTTTCCAGTTAGAAGTGACGCCTTGGGATCTGAGACGTGCCCGTATACAAATGCTTTATAAACTTTTTTTATACTATGATTCTGAAATTGTTCTTTAAGCATTAGAAAAGTTTTCTGATTTTTTGCTACTAGAAGTGCTCCTGAAGTTTCTTTGTCAAGGCGATGAACTATACCGGGGCGAATAATTTTTATAACCTTACCCATATATTCTATCTAATCAAGTATAAGGTCGGAAAGAGTTACGTCTTTGGGTTTAGTTCGAGCATCGGCATGTACAGCAATACCCGCTGGTTTATCTATAACCATTACATTTTTGTCTTCAAATAGGATCTTTAATTTTTGCATTTTATTAAATATATAATTTATTATCTTCCACCAATATGACACTTAAAATGCTTATTGTTTTTAGTTAAACCTCGCCCTTGTACAATCTTTGTCATCCAACTTGGCCAATAATGATAGTGTGGGGCTTTAATACGAGGCACTCGAGGGTTAATAGGATTAATTGGTGTACGAGATGGTGGAGTTTCTTTAATAGATGGGTCTCCTGGTGTGGTTGGAATGTTTGGATTTCGTGGATTTATTATATCTACATCGTCTGTATTATCTAGATTTACCATAAAGTAAACTCCTCGACAAAAAGATAATAGGTCTTTGTATAAAGATGGGTTTTCTTTTTGAATTTTTTGTATTTCTGCTTCAGTATATTTTGCTTTAGTCTTAGGATTTGTTAAGTCTGTGGGATATATTACCCCCTCCTCTTCTCCAGTATTAGGCATAACTATATTAATCTCTTTATCCTG
>JAPLXT010000087.1 GCA_026395935.1 Candidatus Nomurabacteria bacterium
TGTGGCCCATCTATGTTTATGGAAAGCTTGAAAGATCAATTTGTAAAACTTGGAGTCGATATTAATAAAATTCATTATGAGAATTTTAGCTTTTAATTTAATATGAAAACTTTAACTACAATATCATTATTTATATTTGGAATTATTCTCACAGCCTTGCTTACGGCTGGATTGGTTTTTTATCAGAATAATAAAACGGGGAATAACGTAGCGGGGAATCAAACAGGGAATTTGGTACAAGGCACGGTAAGTAAATTAACATCTGGAGGGAAAAGTATAACTTTGAATATGACAGAAATAGCAAAGCATAATAAAGCTTCTAATTGCTGGATGCTTATTAGTGGAAATGTATATGATATCACACCTTTCTTTGGCTCTCATCCTGGAGGTAATGCTACAATGGAGGCTACTTGTGGTACAGATGCAACCGCGGCTTATTATACGAAAGATCCTTATGCTACGAGTAGCTATAGTAGTTCCGCTCATTCATCTAATGCTCAAAGTATGCTAGCAAATTATTATATTGGTGATTTAAATCAGACAATAGGTCAGCAAACAATACAACAAACAAATTCTGTAGTTGCTCCAACCTCTAGAAGAGGAGAGAACGACGACTAATTATTGAAAGTCTATTTCGAATGGATACATTCCCATGCCACATGAGCCGTTTAAGGTGCCAGCACTTTGTGTACCGAGGTCTATGTCAGTTACTCCTGATTGAGGAAGGCTTTTGAAAAGATTCATAGAAGGAATTCTGATTGAAGAAGAACAATCGAAAGTACCTTTTGTATTCATTCTCAGTATTGTAGGAATTCCTGCCTTGGCAATACTCTTTCTGGGAGTGTAGCCTCCTTTTGCTTGAATCTCTATGATTTGCTTTCCATCTACAATAGAGACATTATTTACAGATGCAACTTCGGCAGGAGTATCAGTATTCTGCTTTATATTTGATCCTCCACTACTAGTAAGAACCAGAGCGAGAACGATCAAAACGGCGGCTGCTATTATTGCTAGAATTGTGTTTTTCATAATTTTTTAAATTTTGTAATCAAAATAGTCTTATCAGAGGAACTTGGGAGGCTGTCGAGCCGAGCACGAGGAATTTTCTAGCAAGAAAATATCCGTGTCCTCTGAGAAGAGCTATTTTGATGGAAAAATTTTATTCATTTTAAATTAGAAGTTTAAAAATGGTTTTATTAATCCTATTACGACCAAGCTATTAATAATATTCAGTATAGCAAATAATATAACTATTATCCCTGCTGTCTTGAAAAATATACCAGAATTTTTATTATTTTTTATACTAAATGAACTGAAGCTTACAAGTGCCAATACTGGTAGAGTTCCAAGTGCAAAGGCTAGCATTGTGAGTCCTCCATTCCAGAAACTTCCAGTCGATAAGGTATATATCTGCATTGATTGTGTGAATCCACAAGGAAGGAAGAACGTCGCTATACCTACTAATAGTGGTGTGAGAGTGTGATTTAATTTTGATAAAGCGAAAGCTCTTTTTGAAATGAATTTCGGCATGCTTATCTGAGCCTTCTTGGTAGAGTCAAATATATCAAGCAGATTGATACCCATGATGAACATAACAATGCCGATGAATAGTCCTAAACCAAATGTTGCACCAGTGCTCAAAGTGAAGACGCTGCCTAAAGCACCAATGACGCCACCAAGTACAAAGAACGAGATGAGTCTTCCGCCGTGGAAAAGTATTTGAGGTTTTACTTTGTCGCCCTCACGCGCAAATGTTGCTGACATAGATAGTAGAAGTCCTCCGACGACCGCCATACAAGTAGACAAGGACGCGATTATACCTATAACAAATGCCGTCCCATAAGTTACTTTTGAAGCATTTACCAAATTCACAAGTCCAACTTTTTGCAAGATAATAAATAAAGCTATAAATAAGAGAGCTATGGGTACTGCAATTCTGAAATCAGATAATTTTTTATCCCTTTTTTGTTTTTCAAGTGAGAGAGTATATCCGTGAGGCTTCAAAAGTCTCGTTAATTCTTCCATTATTTCTCCTTCCGTTTTTTCTCCGAAATCGCCTTCGATTTCTACAGAATTATTTTTCAAACTTGATTTTACGTGTGATATATTTGGTAATTCTTTCAATTCACTTTCCGTTAGTAATACACACGAAGCACAATGCATGCCATTAACGTGGAATTTATGTTTTTTATTTTCGTTATTCATTTTATAATTTCTTAGTTTTTAATCGTAGTGAGTTTCCGACGACAGAAACGCTTGATAATGCCATAGCCATACCAGCAAATATTGGATTTAATACTATTCCCCAAATAGGGTAGAGTACCCCAGCTGCTATCGGTATTCCTACTATGTTGTATATGAATGCCCAGAATAAATTTTGCCTGATTCCTCTCATAGTTAATTTTGAGAGGTGAACTGCTTTTGCTATTTTTGAAATATCTCCATGGAGAAGGGTAATTCCTGCGCTTTCTATTGCTACGTCAGTTCCAGTACCCATGGCGATACCGATATCAGCAATAGCCAAAGCTGGTGCATCATTTACTCCATCGCCTGCCATAGCCACTATATATCCTTTATTTTGCAATTCTTTAATTTTATTTAGTTTATCTTCTGGCATTACTTCAGATATTACCTCATCAATACCAACTAATTTACCGATATAATTTCCTGTATTTTTATTGTCACCTGTGAGCATTATGGTTTTAATTCCCATTTTATGAAGATTTTTAACTGCATCTATTGCTTCTGGTTTAATAGCATCAGAGATCATT
>JAPLXT010000051.1 GCA_026395935.1 Candidatus Nomurabacteria bacterium
ATTGTATTTTAATGGTACGTACAAATGGAAAAAATTAAAAAATTAAAATTTCACCGCTTCGCGTTCCTTCCCGCCATCTTTTTGGTGTTTGTTTTGCTGTTTACTACTCATGTTTTTGCTGCTTCTACATCAACTAAAACACCGGGGGAAATAATTGATGCGACATGCTCGAAAGAAGACGTGAATTGCATCTTGAAAATTTCAATAAAAATAAAAATTACAAGAATAGGAGAATCTCTCTCCAACACTTCCGACAATCTCTCATTCGGTTGGTCCACCTTCACAAACGTCCTTCTCGACAACAGTGAGAATGGAATTCATAACGATAAAGAATTAATAATAACACTAGGTAATGTTTCACTCTCCACTTCCTCTGCTCTCGCATCAGGCTGGAGTACCTTCACAAATCAACTTCTCGACAACAGTGAGAATTCTCTTTCCTCTCACAAACAATTCGCCGATAATCTGAAGGATAATCTAACAAGAGGAACACTAGCCTACACAAACACAGTTCTCAATATTCCAGATCAGACAACAAAGGTATTCTCCTCTACTAAAGACCTAGGACTAGCTACTACTGCCTCCGTCGGTGATTCACTCTTGGGAGCTTCCAATGGAATCCAGAGTGGCTGGGGAGTATTCATAAATGGAATTATAGATAACAGTGAGAACACTTTCTCTTCTTATAAACAATTCGCAGATAATCTTCAAAATAAAATAACCAAAGGAATTCTCGCATATACAAATGGAATTATTAATTGGAACGACCATGTCACAAATACACTAGCAAGTACTCTATCAAATACTATTGCAAATACAAAAAATCTGGGACTAGCTACTGCCACACGTTCGCTTACCGCATCAGTTGGCGATTCACTCTTAGGAACATCAGAAGGAATATCTAACGGCTGGGGAATATTCATAAATGGAATCATCAACTCTGCCGAGAAATCTGCAACTAATACAAAGAAACTCGCAACATCATTATGGAGCGGAATTGTATCTTTACCAAATGGAATTATATCGAACTGGAATTCATACCTTGCGATACTTTCAGAACCTAAAATAATTACAGTACCAGTAATTTTACCTCCTTCTCTTACCACTACCTCCGCTAGGCAAGGCCTAGCGGAGAACACTCCTCCAGTCCAACCCACTTCTGTCACCTCAATTCAAAAAGTTTACATCACTGACCCAAGGGCAAAAGACTATCAGTCTCAACAAATGGCAATCTCGGAACTGGGACGCCTGCTTCCAAGACTCCAAGGTGTAGAACTAGCACTTCTAAACAACATCAACCACAACACCAATCAAACAGATCGCGTCTACGACTCCATCATCAAGTCCATCAACAGTTAATCTGATAACATTACCGAAGAAGGAATCTTAAACAAAACAACTCTACGTTCTCCTCGTATCTCAAACGGTACACTCAGTGGTACTACCACGATCGGTCTAGTCGAAGCTCCTGGAACACTAACCTTGAATGAACCAACAACTCTAAACAACAACATTACCCAAGTAGGAGCATACACACTCTCAACCGGTACAGGTGCTATCTCTCTTAACGGTAATGTCACCCTATCTGCTAACAATACCTTCACTCAAAATGGTACCGGTACCTTCTCTACTGGTACAGGAGCAAACACTCTAAACGGAAACACCGAAGTATCAGGATCAAACACCTTCAAAGTAGGTACCGGTCTCACAACATTAGGTGGAGACCTAACAGTCACAGGTACAGCATGGACTGCTACTCCTACCATCTCTGGCCTCCTAACCACTACCTCAGGGCTTACATCTAACGGTACAGTCACCATCCAAAACAATTCTAACTTCATCCAATCTGGTACCGGTACATTCTCTACAGGTACAGGAACGATATCACTTAATGGAAATACTACAATCACAGGAAATAATACATTCCAAGTAGGTACCAATGGATCATCCATGACTATATTGAGTGGAGGAAACACTGGTATAGGTAGTACTAACCCTAGAACTAAACTAGAACTCGGAGGTGATGGATCATTCCTAGCTACCGGTTCCTATGGTTCAGGCTGGACTGAACCAAACCTAGGCTCTGGAACAAGAATGTTCTGGTACCCAAGTAAAGCATCCTTCCGTGCAGGCTCTGTTGACTCTACCCAATGGAATGACATTAACATCGGCTCCTACTCCACAGCTACCAACAAGAACACCACTGCTAGAGGAGACAACTCAAACGCAACTAACGACAATACCACTGCATCAAGTTACGACTCTACTGCTATCGGTAGATGGAACGTTGGAGGAGGAACTGCTACATCCTGGGTATCAACCGATCCTCTGTTTGAAGTAGGTAATGGTGCAGACTCTTCTAACAAAGCGAATGCATTGACGGTGTTGAAGAATGGAAACGTACAAGTACAAGGAAGTATCACAGGTGTTGGAGTAAATTCTGGTTCAGGTTTGATAGAAGGTTCTGGTGGACTAACTATCACCGGAACAATCTCTCTCCCAAACAGTTCCATCACCAACGCTAATCTTGCCAACTCCACAATCAGTGGAATATCTCTCGGTTCCAATCTATCAACTCTCACCTTCGGCACTCATCTAACAGGTACTTCTTACAATGGTTCTACCGCAGCAACAATTGCAACCGATGCTACTGATGCGAACACTGTATCAACAATCGTTTCCCGAGATGCCTCTGGTAACTTCTCGGCTGGAACTATTACTGCTACTCTCACAGGTCATTCATCACTAGACTTACCACTTACAGGTGGAACGATGACAGGAGGAATAACTAACTCTACATCTTCTAATCCTCTTACCACTCTAGCTGAATCTTGGATTGGTCCATCATCTACGGCTGGTATTTATTTTAAGGGAGGGAATGTAGGGGTGGGGACGACGGAGCCACAAAATCCTCTTGACGTAGGCGATGGAGCTCTTTCTACAGTAACAGGTAAATTTATGGTTGTTACTAGTATTTCTACTAATTCGGGATTAGCTCTTGGTCAAAGTATGACAGCACGAGGTAGATTACGATGGAATTATAATGTCACAGAATCAAATTCATATTTATCTCTTGGTGATGCTTTAGGAACACATGCTTTATCACTACAAGACGCCGGTGGTAACGTCGGCATCGGGACGAC
>JAPLXT010000012.1 GCA_026395935.1 Candidatus Nomurabacteria bacterium
AAGAAGCTGAATATCAAAAAATATTAAATGATAAGGCTAAACGCCGAGCTGAAATACTCTCAATGCTTTTTGATCTTCGTGATGCTTCCGCTATTCCATTTGAAAAAGCTCTTGAATATGCAAATGATGCATCGAAAGTTACAAACGTTACTCCAGCATTTATACTAGCTATCATAACCCAAGAAAGTAATTTAGGTACCGATCAAGGATCTTGTTATGTTACCAATATGAATACCGGAGCTGGAGCAAGTTCCAAAAGTGGAAAAGTTTTCCCCAATGTGATGAAACCATCGAGAGATATTAAACCATTCTTTGAAATAGCTACATCGGTTGGTAGAGACCCATATAAAACTCTTGTATCTTGTCCAATTGCATCTGCTGGAAGTTCAAGTTGGGGTGGAGCTATGGGACCTGCACAATTCATTCCTTCAACATGGCAAGGTATAAAGAATCGTGTAGCAAATGCATTAGGTATAAAAACTCCCGATCCTTGGTATGCCAAAGATGCATTTATGGCTTCAGCTTTATTCCTTAAAGATCTTGGTGGTGTTGGTAATAGTTATACTGCCCAGATAAAAGCCGCTTGTAAATACTATGGTTCTGGAGGAACTACATGTTCTTATGGTAGACAAGTTATGGCAAGGGTCACTAAAATCCAAACTACTATGATTGACCCATTGCAAGATTAGTAAAATCATGATAATATCACAAAACATATGAAAAAAGACATACACCCAAAATATAATAGTGCTTCAGTTGTAACTTGCGCATGCGGGGCGACTTTTACTGTAGGCTCATCCATGGATAAAATCAACGTTGAAATCTGTAGTCAATGCCATCCTTTCTATACTGGTAATGAGAAAGTTCTCGACACAGCAGGACGTGTAGACCGCTTCAAGAAGCGCGCAGCAGCATCTGGCAAAGCAGCTAAGGCAAAGAAATAAATTGATGATAAAATAAAAAGCTCTTTCGGGGCTTTTTATTTTTTGTTATACTATAATTATATGAATCTAGATTTAGAACAACTTAAGAAAGATCACAAGACTAGCTACTTCGCTCTTGAATACGAGCGACTTTTGAGTGAGGAAAAGAAGGTCAATGAGATGGTAGCTAGTGATGAAAGCTTGCGTGATTTGGCCGAAGAAGAAATTCAAAATATTAAATTCCAAAAAGAGGCAATAGAACGCCAGATAGAAGAGATGATAAAAAGTGAAAAAGAAGATGAAGAATTCCCCAATGAAATAGTTCTTGAAGTTCGCGCCGGAGCCGGAGGAGATGAAGCTTCACTTTTCGCATGGGAACTTGCACATATGTATGAAAGATTTGCAGAAGATAAAAAATGGAGTTGGAAGATACTACACGAGTCTACAAGTAGTGCTGATGGATACAAAGAAGCATCTTTTGAAGTTAGAGGTAAGGATGTTTACAAACTACTCCGCTATGAGACTGGTGTTCACCGTGTTCAACGTGTACCTTCAACAGAAAAGAATGGCAGAATTCATACTTCTACCGCATCGGTTGCCATACTTCCGCTTCGTGTAAAAACTAAAATAATTATAAATCCGAGCGACCTCGATATCGAATATTCACGTAGTGGAGGTGCCGGAGGGCAGAATGTGAATAAAGTGGAGACAGCAGTTAGACTTATTCATAAACCTACAGGCATAGATGTACGTTGTACTACAGAGAGAAATCAGCTCGGCAACAGAGAGAAGGCGATGATGATTCTTTCTGCAAAATTACAAATGATGGAGGATGAGCGGGAAGCAAGTAAATACTCTGAAAATAGAAAGAATCAAATAGGTACAGCAGATAGAAGTGAGAAAATCCGTACTTACAATTTCCCTCAAGACCGCGTCACCGATCACCGTATACGCCAATCATGGTCCAATATACCTGGAATTATGGAAGGGAATATATCTAAAATGATAGAAGCACTAGCAAGCGGACAGGTAGGGGAAGCTGAAGAAGATTAATTTCCTTGCCCCCACACCTATATTTTTATAGTTGATTACAACACAGAAATTATTTGTAATAAAAATATAGGTGTGGGGGCTTGCTATTTATTGCTATTTCGTGTTATACTTTCCCCCAGTAGTTTGCTTATGTTTTGGTATTAGTTTCATTCTTCGTGTGTTAAACATTGAGGTATGTAAATGAAATCAGCTTCGCGATTACATTTATAAATTAGTTTTCTTCAAGTAGTGGATATGAAAGTATCGCTATGAGAAGCACATTGTCATATATGGCAAAAAAGTTGTATGTAGGTGGTCTTCCTTATAAGACTACCAACGATGAGCTTAAAGCTCATTTCAGTGCTGCAGGAGCGGTCGCTTCAGCAACCATTATTATGGATAAAATGACTGGCCGTTCAAAAGGTTTCGGTTTCGTAGAAATGGAAAACGATGCCGACGCAGCTACAGCTATCTCAATGTTTGATGGAAAGGACTTCGAAGGAAGAAACCTTACTGTTAACGAAGCTCGTCCTATGGAAGAGCGCCCACAAGGAGGTGGTTTCCGCAGATAATTAAACCTATCTAAAAAACAAAAAATCCCTAACTCGCGAGAGTAAGGGATTTTTTGTTTGACATATTTATTTATATATTGTAGTATGAAGAAAAAAATGTTTTAAAATAATCATATTTTATTTACTTTTAATTCTTTACACATGAAAACAAGAACTCTTTTCGAATTACCTGAGGTATTATTTCATCAATTTCTAAATCACTTAGGAGTAAAGGACATCAAAACTTTTGTCCTTAAAAATGAAAATGGGAGTAATGTAAAAATTGCTTGCCTGTATGCAACTTTGCCTAGACATGGAGAGTACGAAAATCCAACTCTCGTACTTTTGGATTTAAGAAGTAGATTTCCTAAAACCCAAGTGGTTATACTTACTGAACCTCCCGTAATCAGAAATGGTGAAGTAGAAATTTTGCGAGATTATGCAAGTATTTCCGCAATCCAAAGTGAGGGTAGCAAAGATGGAATTTTTGATATTGCATTAACTGTTAATATGCCATATCTTGGCTCCATAACAATTGGGGATCCATTTGTCAGGTTTACGTTCCTTTATATGTTGGAATTATCACAAAAAGCTGATGAATTATTCCGCTCTAAACAATTTGAGTGGGTAAATCAATACAGCAAAAATGATTAATTATGAGCAAAATAAGAAGGAAAAAGAAGCCTAGCAGAAGAAAACGCAAAGAACTCTTGGCTAAACATTTGGCTGATAAAATTTGGAGTGAATTGTTATATCTTCCAAATCTGAATAAGTCTACATAAATGACTTACAAAACAACTGAAGTCCCAGGAAAACATCCCTGGGCTTTTCGTTTGCAAAATAGAGGATTTTTTGATACAATGTGGCTGTTCTTTTGAGAATTAAAGAGATATTTCTTGCGTGTGTAGTTGTTGGTTTGAATGTGCAAACTCTATACAACGTATAATTGTTGTTTTAATGTGTAAATACATGCGTGTGTAGTTCAGTGGTAGAACGCTGTCCTGATAAGACAGAGGTCCTTGGTCCGATTCCAAGCACACGCACCAGCGGGCGAGCAGGTAAACTGCTTTACCTGCGCCTTGGAATCGGAAGACTTTTCATTATCGAAGATTGAAAAGTACCCGCGACCGTAGGGCGAGATAAACGTAATCGTGGTCCAAGCACACGCACAGTGGGCGAGATAAGCTTAATGGCAATCCAAGCACACGCATTTTATTTATGGAAAATAATAAACCCCAAAAACAGTCCTTATTAAATAGTGAATATCTACAAGTATTTACTAAGGTTTCTGTTTGGATAATTACGCCCGTAATTTTCAGTTTGATTATCGGAAAGTTTTTAGATAATAAATTTCATACCGCACCTTGGATCTTAGGAATATCGCTGGCATTATCGTTTACAGTTTCAATGATAGCAATTGTTAAAATTGCAAAAGAAAATATGGATAGAGTAGATAAAGATATTAAAAAATAATGAACGAGAATAATACAGAAAATCAAATAGTAGGAATTGGGACTGCACCAGTAGAAACAAGTGAAGAAATATCACACGAGTCAACTCTATATGCAGAACCGATAGGACACATCGGAACGTTTACAGTTACGAACTCCTTATTTACTACATGGATAGTAGTTTTTATTGTTCTAATCATTTCTATCGCTATTAAAATAAAAATAAAACTTATTCCAAAAGGAATTCAAAACATGTTTGAGATGATAATAGAAGGAGCTATGGATTTAGCTGACCAAGTCACTGGAAGCAAGAAAATAACCGATAAAGTTTTTCCATTTGCATTTTCTATTTTTATGTTTGTGCTTATAAACAACTGGCTAGGGCTTTTACCATTTGGTGGCTTTGGTATTATTGAGACAACAGCACATGGCAAAGCATTTATTCCTCTTATTCGTAGTGGTACCGCCGATATAAATACAACACTTGCTCTCGGAGTCGTATCTGTTATTGGAGCAAACTTATTTGGAATTGTTTCTATTGGTATATGGAAACTATTTAATAAATATGTTAATTTAAAGGCACTTGGAGAAATGGTTACAAAAGTTAAGAAGGATCCAGCTATTCTTATTTCTGCTCCAATTATGTTCTTTGTAGGTATCCTTGAACTTGTAGGAGAATTTGCAAAGATTGCTTCGCTCTCTTTTCGTCTCTTTGGAAACGTATTCGCTGGTGAAGTCTTACTGATGTCTATGAGCGCAATACTTGCTTACGGATTACCATTACCATTCATGGCCCTTGAGTTATTCGTTGGATTTATACAAGCATTCATTTTTTCAATACTTACACTTGTATACTTTACAATAGCTGCTTCCGATCATGATGAAGAACACGAGGAAACACCTGCACACGCGGGGGAACACAACAAAGATCAACATGTTCATAGTGAGCAAGTTGTAGTATAAATTAAAGGTCAAACATTATTAATTAATAGTATAAAATAATATATGGAAGCAACATCAGCAGCATTATTTGCAAAAGCTATCGCGATCGGCCTAGGAGCTATAGG
>JAPLXT010000024.1:0-1086 GCA_026395935.1 Candidatus Nomurabacteria bacterium
TTTAGATTTTTTGTTTTTATTTTTTCTTAGTTGCCCGATTGATAGAGATTGGGTGAGTCTTAATTTTTTTTGATAGAGAAATAAGTTTATCCCGTTGATAGAGGCGGGTGATAAAAGAGAAAGTAAAATAATTTTTTAAGATGTGTATCGGCCCTGTCGACAAGGCAGATATGCTTGTCTATATTTGTAAATCATTCATTAAAAGAATTTTTTATTAAATGAAGCAAGCAGATCATGGTTTTGAATTTCGTTTACTATTTTTTATTTCATCTGTTTTTTCTTCCACAACTTTTTTGATAGAGAGAAGTGTAAAGATAAATATTTGAGCTAAAGAAGTTCAGTAAAAAGATTAATGATTTTTGTTTAGTATTTTTTGGTTTTGGATTTAAATCCCTAACCGCTAATCACTAACCGCTAATCACTAATCAAATATATGCACACACATTGGTTTTTTCTTCGGTGTATTATTATTTTATTAGTCACACCAGAAGATAAGTCGAAATCAATTTAAAAGTGCATACAATTAATAAAAATATTATGTTAAAAAAATTTCTTATCGGAACTTTGGCAGTAATGGCTGTGTTCATCGCAACTACAGCATTCGCCGCAGATTTCGGTACAACAACTTTGAGAGTTGGAAGTAAGGGAGAAGCTGTTAAGGCTGTTCAGACATTAGTCGGAGCAACTGCAGACGGATCTTTCGGACCTATGACAGCTGCAAAGGTAAAAGTATGGCAAGCAGCCAACGGCTTAACAGCTGACGGAGTGTTTGGCGCAATGTCAAAAGCTAAAGCTAATGGCGGAGCAGTAGTAACTTCAGCAGGATGTCCAGCAGGCGCACTCTTCAATTCATTGACAGGTGCATCATGTACAACAGTTACTTCAACAGTAGCAGGATGTACAGCAGGCGCACTCTTTAGTTCAACTACAGGTGCAGCATGTACAGGTACAACTGGAACAGTAACAACAGGTACACTAGCAGGTGGAGTAGGAGATATGGCAGCTGGTTATCCAAAATTACTTGGAACACCTAGTAACAAAGCAGTAGGTGAAGGAGATTCAGCTGCTCAAGTTCTAGGATTTGAA
>JAPLXT010000024.1:1144-3491 GCA_026395935.1 Candidatus Nomurabacteria bacterium
CTGGTTCTGGTATTAATCTTTCTTCATTAAAATTGAAGTTTGATCATTATGGAGAAATAACCGAAAATGATATCGGTGGTGTTGATGGTAAGGATGTAGCTGGTTCATCAACTCGTATTGCTGATTACATAAAAGGAGTTTCAGTATACATGGGTTCAACGAAGGTTGGATCAACAGATATTGCTAACTTTACAAAATCAACTACTGGAGTCTATGAAGGTGCTATTAGTTTGAATGGAGCAACTATTCCAACTAACGCAGTACAAAGACTCTACGTTGCAGTAGATGTTAATACTGTAGTTGACTCAGGAGACTTTAATGAATTCTGGTCAGTAATGGCAACAAGTCTACGTTTCAACGATGGAACTGGAGTTGTTATGACATATACACCAACAAGTACAGCAACAAATTCTGGTACTCTTGAGAAATTCTTCAAGGCTCAGAGTTTTGAGACTGCAAACAGTATAGATCTTAAAGCAACTATTTCAGGCAGTAATCCTAATGAAGGAATTCAACTAGGAAAGAAATCTGTTACATTTGAGGCTCCTCTACTTAAATTTACACTTAAGGCTGAAGGTTCAGCTCTTGTTGTAAATAAGATTCCTGTACTTCTTACATCAGATGCAAACGTAGGAACTATAGCAACAGATGCAGTTCTTTCATGGGGTTCTAATACAGATTCACAAAGTGTAACCGCAGCAGCAACTACACAAACAGTTACTTTCGGAAACACAAGTGATCTAGGTATTACTATCGCAGATGGAAGTTCAGTAACATTCACAGTTACAACAACAATGGTTAAGCTTGATGGTTCTACTTTCATAGAAGGTAAAAAAATGAAAGCAGATCTTACTATTGCTAACATTCAAGCAACAGATTCTTCTAACTCTGATGTTACAACATTGAATGGTTCAGCAAATGGTTATTACCAGCACTTCTACACAATTGCTCCTGTTGTAACAGTTGGAACAACTTCAATTACACCAGTTGCAAATGGAGGTTCTTCAACTAAAGCAGATAGTTATATAAATGTAACTATTACAGCACAAGGTGGTACTATCTACTTGAACACACTTTCAACAACAAATCCTACAACTAAGAGTTCACTCTTAGCTGTTAAGAATGGTGATGGAAACACTTCACTTGTTGGAACAGCATATACTCCAAGTGGTGATTACACTACAGCAACTACAAATAGTGGAGCTGATGAGTATTATACAATTCAAGATGGTAAATCTATAACAATTAGAGTTGATTCAACAGTTAATCAAGCAACAACAACTGCTAGAGCAGGAATGAAAATTACTGCCCTTCAGTTTGGAACAGTTGTAACTGATGAAAATACTCGTTCAGCAAATGTTATGAATTGGTCAGATCTTACTGACAAGTTAAAGACAGCTCAAATAACACTTAACTAATTAAATAGTTATAGTTAATTTCTAAACAGAAGGAAAACTGCGAACCAAACAAAAAGCCACCCTTAACGGGGTGGTTTTTTGGTATTATTCCCCTCGTTTTAAATTCTCCTCTTGAGGGGTGGATTTTGTACTCAAAAGACGGGGTGGAGGGTTAATTCAGAATTAAATTTATCCACCCCACCCTTCGGGCACCCCTCAAGAGGGGAATCAGCACCCACCCAACAAAGGCGAATAGGGCGGGAGCCTACGGCTTCGCCCCGCTATTGACTTCAAAAATTGCTTTGTTATACTGTGAATATGACTACGATAACCATACCTAAAAATTTTATATCAAATGATGATCTTATCATTATACCTCGTAAGCAATATGAGTTCTTTCTTAACATAGGCAAACAATTAAATCAAAGATTATCTGAAGAAAAAGACATAGATGAAGCAATAGATGTTTATAAAAAAGAGAAAAAACAAGGTAAATTAAAGGTTTTAAAATCTTTAGCAAGTCTCAGATAGTCTAATTTATGATTATTCATACTACTTCTAAGTTTAGAAAGGCATATAAGAAGATGCCAGAAATAGTAAAAAATAAAGCCGAGGAAAAAGAAAGAATTTTTATTAAAAATCCTTTTGATAAAAGATTAGATACTCACAAACTTCATGGTAAATATAGAGATTATCAGGCTTTTACTGTTGTAGGTCAATATAGAATTATGTTTATTTTTGTTAATTCAGATACAGTGGATTTCTTAAATATAGGTACTCATGAGATTTATAAATAAGATTAATTCTTAACCAGAAGGAACCCTCCAAACTACCCAAAAGCCACCCCCACACCTATATTTTCATTGCAGGTAGTAACCTGCGTTGTAAACAACTATGAAAATATGGGTGTGGGGGTAAACCCCCTATATTTTAATTGTCGTAAATCGTAT
>JAPLXT010000063.1 GCA_026395935.1 Candidatus Nomurabacteria bacterium
CCTTTTCAGTCTGACTAGAACTTCCACCAGCAGTAAGATATAGATAGCCGGTATACATTAGAATAAGGGCTATTAATGGAGTCGCTATGTTGAATAATAAGAATTTAATAACATTATTTACAAGTTGAACAAGATCTTTAAAGGTACAATTAGTCATAGTAGTTACTTCTTTGCCATCGGCACCAGTAGTCGTTACAACCTTTCCACAATCGGGGACAACCCCACTATTAGCAGTAGAAGTGACGACTGTTGTAGTAGGGGTTGTAAATTGAATTGGAGGAACAGGTTGATCATATTCAATCCCCATATTAAAATCTATCGCTCCAAAATAACTATGACCAGATTTTAATCCAGAAAAAGTAGCTTCTAATCCACTTTCAGTTGTCCTAGAAATATCTTTTGTAAATAAAGGTTTTGCTAGAGATGTTGTACTGTCATAAATATAAAAATGATACAAGTCTTTATTAAGAGTGCCTAAAGTAAGTAAAGTGATAGACGTAGAAGTAAGGTTCTTCGTGCCAAGAGTTATTCTATTATCAAATAAAGTTGCAAAATGCACTTCTGAGATATCATCAAAATTATCCTTATATAAAACTCCCACATAGCGTGTACTTGATTTCAAGCCAGACATAGTAACCTCTATACTTGTAGAAGAATCAGCCAGTGGATATGTTATAGGATCAGAAGCATATTGAAAATTACTTCTATTATTTGGATAACCACTTTCATCAAAAACACTAAAATGATATGTACCAGGTAAAATAGGACTACCAAAAGCTTTTAATTTGGCTGAATTTAGTGTAATACTTTCCGGCACAACATCAAGGGTTGCTTTGCTGGGAATTGGAGAAAGAGCTTCTACTGTTATTGGATTATTGTAAAAAATAGTAGAAAAAATAAATGGTGTAAACATTAAAACAAAAGCTACAGCAAATGAGAAAATTTTCTTATTCATAATTATTTCTTTATATCGTAAGACCTTACTATAAGATCCATCTGATTAGAAGCCTTATCTATGGCCTCAGTGACTGATAATTTGTTTGATAATGAATTCTCTATTAATTCTTTAAAAATAGAATTCGTTTCTTCTTTGTTGGGATCAAGCCAAGAGCGAGAAATGACAGCGCTATTAAAAAATGTAAGCATGGATGGATCAGCTGGTTTATCATTCAATAGAGACCTGTTCATAGTAGGTAGAGATGTAGCAATTGCTAGCTCTTTAAGAAAATCGGGGGCAGTTATAAAGGTCGTAACACCAAAAGCAGAAGTTAAATTCTTGGACTTTTTACTTACAACCATTGTATACATATTCCCATAAGTTCGCTTTATGGAAGTACCTTTTGTCTGTGGAATCTGAGCCACATCAAAACTTAAATTAGGGTTTATAGATTCTATATTGAACAACTCACTCGCATAACCAACATAAAAAGCAAGTTTGTCACTCGTAAACATATCAAGTGAACCAGGTTCTGAACGATTCCAAGAATAAGACTCATTAGAGGGATTAGAAAACTCTAAAAAGAAATTAACTATTTGCTCAAATGGAGCAACCCCATTAGGTAAGGCATCTTTAATAGCTAGACGATATCCAGTATCTGTACGTGAAATTATAGGATTATTGCTTTGAAGCAAAAGCATTGAGAGAATGTCTTTGGAGTGATTTACATTATCATACTGACCAAGAGCTATCATACTTTGAAGTATCGTACCATCATCTTTTTTCTTTGTTAATTTACTACTTAAGTTAAACAATTCATCCCATGTAGTTGGTGGATAAAGAATACTTTCATTGGAAAGCATATCTTTGTTGTAATATAAAACCATAGGATCAACTAACAACGGATAGCCGATAACTCCATCGTTTGCTAATAAAATATCTGCTCCATCAATATATGAAGTTGTAAAAGCCTTCTCGGGGTAACTTGCATAAGGAATCTTATAAATAAAATTACTATTCTTTAAAATCATATCCTGACTTAGTATAAACAAATCAGGACCTTCATCCTTAGCAAATGCTTCTATAAGATTCTGCTGATAAGTATCTTTATTCTGTTCTACGTATTTTATAGAGAAAGAACCATTCGTACTCGGTAGTCCATTTTCCAATAAATTCCCAACCTGATCCTTGGGTAGATCACCCCAGATAACAAGCTTGCCTGAAATTGCATTCACACCAGTCTTACTGCCACCCACCTTTAGAACCCCAGAGAATATTAAAACTCCAAAAACAAAGAAGGCTAAAAATATTGCGACCAGAATTGTTTGAAAATTATTCATACTAATTATTTTGTGTGAAAATTATACCATAATGATGATCACTTGTAGTAATTTTTTCTAAAAATTTAAAACCTCTTTTAACAAATAAACTTGTAGCCATTTCAGAATCTATTACATTGTTAGGTGAAAGACCAATGTTGGGACTACTACCATCACTATTGGCTTGCCAGTCAATAAATAGTACCTTGCCATCCTTCTTCAAAATACGCTTAGCTTCATCTATTAAACCCATCCTATCTTCTGAGAGAAATAAAACATTGGCAATAATGACAGCATCCATAGAATTGTCTGCAATCTTAGTCCCACCCTTTTTCTCTATATCTCCCCAAATACAACCCACGTTTAAAACCCCAGATTCTTTGATCTCACTTTCGAGCTTTTTCACTAAGTTCTTTTGAACTTCAACGGCATATACATGGCCAGTATGCCCAACGCGAACTCCTGCAGCTATAGAATAAGCTCCTGTACCAGAACCAAGGTCTGCTACTTTCATACCCTCTCTTAATCCTAATTGAGCTACATTTTGTTCTGGGTCTGAAAACATAAATATATTATATCATATACAAACCAAAAAAGAAGCAATATTCCCCTAAATACGCTATTGATGATGTCATTTTGCAATAAATCCACCCCTGTATATTTATTGCAAAATATCTTTTAATTTTATATCCTATTCTCCCCCCATTTATAGCTCAAAATATTTTCGTAATATTTTATCGTTCTCGATTTTATCAGCAATTATATAAAGAATATCTTTCCCCATTTTAAAATCTAATTTTAATAAAGTAATTAAATCTTCACAGTCATATGGATATACCCAGACACTGTTTTGTAATTTTACAAACCCTATCTGTTTTAAGGTAAACCTTAGATTATCTCTTTGTAATCTTTTCTTTTGTGGGATATCAAAAATTACTATTCGCCATTTGTTATCCCATTTTTTAGGTTTCTTAAACAATTTTCCTTTTTCTGTAAGTTTTAAAAACTTCTTCCCATCTTTTTCAATAAACACAACCATTCCTGCATTTAACAACCCAGAAAGTGATCTATTCGTATCATTATGAAAATTCTTTAGTTTCTTATCTAAACCAAAAGATTTAAGAGCTTGAAGTGCATTGGGAGCTAAAAGTCCTACACTTAAAATACCAGCCGTTGCAACAGAACTCAAAATGATTTTCTGAATATTTATTTTTTTCCTTTCCTTTTTTAATTCTTTTTCTGTTTCAGACATATCTATATAATATTATATACAAATTAATTTTGCAATAAATCCACCCCTGTATATTTATTGCAACACAATTTAATTTAAGCTTTATTTGATTTCTAGACCAATTAAATCTGTTAGAGCAGTAAATTTATGATATATATTTGATGGAATTACTAACTTAGCGGGCGCTTTAACTATTTGTGTTTTTTCTCCAATTATTGCTTCTGCTTCCCCTTCCATTAGAAAAACTGTTTCTTTGTGATTATGTGAATGATCTGATAACACAGCTCCTTTTTGTAAACGAACATAATAAACCTTATCACAATCATAGGCTATTACTCCCTCTAACTTTTCAATTATTTTAACTTTTTCGGTCATTTTTATAGTTTAATTTCTACCTTGCCATCAACAGGTAAACCATTAATTTTTTCATAAGTATTTATGAAAAATTTATTAGGGACAAATTTGTAAAACCTTCGTGGACTATCGCCAAGATATAATTCTTCGGGTTTTGGATCTTTGCCTTTCTTTGCATAGAATACTTTCATTGCATACCTTGTTTCTTCTTTTTCGTTTAATTCATAAGCTTTGCCTTCCATATAAACACTAGAACCATCCCCTTCTTTAACAGAAGAATTAAAAATAACACAGAAAACATTTGGATTATTTCGAATATTCTCTGAGTGTTTAGAATCTATTTGTGAATTCCAATAAAAATTATATTTCTCATCATATGCAGAAAACATCGGGGAATTATTCGGCATACTATTTTTATCCACACTCGCAATAACCAAGTAAGGACTACTCTCAAGAATTTCTTTTGCTTTTAATATTTTTTGGTCCATGTTTTTATAAACAAGTAATAGAGGCAATGGAGTCACCTGGGTGGAGCTTCATGATTGTGACGCCTTGAGTTTGGCGCCCTGAAGTAGGAATAGACTTCAAGTCTACGCGGATGACTTGGCCTTTCTGAGATACCGCAATGATTTCATTCTCTTCTCCTACTATTTTCGCAACGATCAATTTACCAGTTTTGGGAGTCACTTTAGCGGTTTTAATTCCTGAACCACTTCTCTTCTGAGTTTTATATTCTTTGATATTTGTCTTCTTTCCTAGACCGTTTGAAGAAAGTGTGAGTAAGGCTAAAGCTGTCTCACCTTTTGCTATACGATCAACACCTATGATAAAGTCACCTTTTCCGAGCTTCATTGCCCTTACCCCACCGGCTGATCTACCCATCTCACGAACATCACTTTCTTTAAATCTTATAGACTGGCCATTGGTTGTTGCAAGCATAACGTCATCACCTTTACTAATAGCAATCACTGCTTCTAATTCATCATCTTTATCTAACTTAATAGCTATCAAGCCACTTCGTCTGACATCTTTAAAGCTTTCAGCTGAAACTTTTTTAGTAATTCCCATTTTAGTAACCATTATCAAATGCTCGATAGTTTTCTTGGTCTCCTTATCTATCGGAAGTATTGAAGTGACTTTTTCATCACCGGTAAGGGCCATGAAGTTCATGATAGATTTACCCTTTGTGGCACGTCGTCCTTCAGGGATATCATACATCTTAATCTGATAAGCCTTACCAAGATTTGTAAAGAATAATAAGTCACTATGAGTATTGGCCGAGACAAGCATAGTCACAAAGTCTTCATCCTTCGTTTCTATATCTATGACTCCCACTCCGCCACGCTTCTGATTCTTGTATTCGGAAGGGTCAGTACGCTTCACGTAGCCACCTTTCGTAAATACAAGTACGGATTCTTTCTCAGGAATTAAATCTTCCTCATTTATTGATTTTACTCCACCTTTTATAATGCGAGTACGTCTCTCGTCAGCATACTTCGCTTTGATTTCCAATAATTCATCCTCAATAACCTTAAGCATCTTCTTAGGGCTTGCAAGTAATGCTTCAAGCTCTTTAATTAATTCTTTTGTTTCTTTTAATTCAAGTTCTATGTTCTTTCTTTCAAGGCCAGCAAGCTTCTGAAGCTTCATCTCTAAAATAGCTGTTGCTTGCAAATCAGAGAATTTAAACTCTTTCATCAAATTAATCTTGGCTGTCGCTGTATCTTTTGAAGCACGGATAACAGAGATAACACGATCGATATGATCAAGTGCTTTTTTAAGTCCAAGGAGAATATGTTCGCGATCTTTTGCTTTTCTTAGATCAAACTCTGTACGACGACGAACTATCTCTACTCTGTGACTTATAAATTCTCTTAGTAAACTTTTTAGAGAAAGCGTTTGAGGCACTCCGTCTACTAGAGCTACTATATTGTAATTAAATGATTGCTCAAGTTGTGTATGTTTATAAATATAATTCAAAACTTTCTCAGGTATAACTCCTGACTTTAAATCAATAGCAATGCGAATATCTTTTGTGGATTCATCACGAAGACCCTTAACTCCTTCTAACTTTTTCTCTTGCACTAGAAGAGCTATCGCTTCTATTAAGTTGGACTTATTCACTCTATAAGGGATAGAGGTGATAATAATCTGGAATGTTCCCGACTTCTGTTCTATGATCTCAGCTTCACCACGAGTGACAACCCCACCACGTCCTGTCGAATAAGCATGGAGTAAATCTGTCTTGTTATAAGCAACGCCTCCTGTTGGAAAGTCAGGGCCTTTCACAAACTCCATCAAGTCCTCTGTCGTTGCGTCTTTATTGTCTATAAGGTGAATCGTCGCGTCTATAACCTCAGAGAGATTGTGGGGAGGAATATTAGTAGCCATACCGACTGCAATACCAAGTGTACCATTCAAAAGTAAGCTAGGAACAGCTGTAGGAAGCACAGAAGGCTCTTTACGGGTCTGATCGTAGTTTGGGTGAAAGTCTACCGTTTCTTTCTCTAAATCAAGCAAAAGAAGGGAAGAAATCTTGGACATTTTAGCCTCTGTATAACGCATAGCAGCCGCTCCATCACCATCAATGGAACCAAAGTTACCTTGTCCATGAATAAGAGGATACCTATAAGAGAAATCTTGCGCCATGTTGACCATAGTGTCGTAAACAGCTACATCGCCATGCGGATGATACTTTCCGAGCACATCTCCGACTACGGCCGCACTTTTACGAAATCGCGCCGAAGTTGTGAGCCCCATCTCATTCATGGCATAAAGTATTCGTCTGTGAACTGGCTTTAATCCATCACGAACATCCGGTAAGGCACGATCAGTAATCACGCTCATCGCATAGTCTATGAATGAATCTTTCATTTCACGACTGATATCGACTCCCACAACATTTACGTGTTCCTTTTCTATTTCTTTTTTAGGTTCTTCTTTTTCTTTAGGCATATTATTGATTGGTAGTTTCTACTGGTATTAAATCAATCTGTTTAACTTCCTCTTTGTTTGTTGTAAATTTCCCTACACTTGCACTCATATTCTTATAGGTATCAGAGATAGAATTACTAAAAAGCTTGAATGGCTTTATATCTTCATTGGTTTGGTTCACAACTTCGGGATTTCCAAAACGAGTGCCTAAATTATAAATCCAAATAAAAGAAACAAAAGACATACAGAGGATAAGTAAACCGACAAATATTAACTTGCGCGTATCTTCACTTTTTGATTGTAATTTTTTTATATATGCTCTCATAGAATTTAATTAATATGATAATACTACGATCTCGCCTTCACGACCAACAATATCCTTTGCTTTAATGGTAAGCTTTTCAACTGATTCTACTTTATCTTGTCCCCCTTCTTTTAGGAAAGCTCTCAATGTCTTCTCGTCATAATCCATTGGTATGATGATTTTTGGTTCAAGAGAAACTGCCAATTTATATGCTTCAGTAGGATCAAGCAGATCGTTGTTTCCAATAGGAACAAATAAAATATCAGGACTTCCTATATCCTCACGAACTTCTGTTGAAACTTTATTGTTAGACATACAACCAAGGAAGCATATTGAAATGTTATCAATCATAAAAGAATAAATAGTATTGATATATTTCTTCTCATTTATGGTTGTCTCAGTCATTATTCCTTTTATAAATACTTCTTTGATTTCATAATCCCCAGGGCCTTTCACTTCAAATGGAACATTGTCCCCATGAGTTACCATATCAAAACCATTGTAATCTGGATGGTTGATAGTAGAAAGAGCAATGTCGGAACCAAAGCGTGCGCCCTTCACATCACCTTTTGAGTCTTTACTGATAGGATTAACTGCCACTACCAAATCCCCTTGCGCGATTTTGAAGAATTGCTTACCTAAATATGTGATAATCATGAGTATATTATAGCAAATTTTAAAGAAAAAATAAAGGAAAATACAAAGTATTTTTCCAGAAATTACCCTTTATTAATAAGCTATAATTCTCTCTGTTCTGGAACGACAATATGATTACTTGAGAATTTGTGACTTAGAGCTTTTACAATGTCTAATAATT
>JAPLXT010000100.1 GCA_026395935.1 Candidatus Nomurabacteria bacterium
GTTTTTCCCAGAAGCAATGGTAGTATCGCCATTAAGTGAGACTGCTCCTGTACCTGTAGAGAAGGTATATGCTCCTACTTGAGAGATGTTGGTGTTGAGAGTTGTTGGTTCATGGATGGTTAGTGTTCCAGGAGCTTCGACTAGACCGATGATGGTAGTACCACTTAGTGTAACGTTTGAGATACGAGGGGTTCGTAGGGAAGGCTCGTTTAAGATTCCTTCTTCTGTAATGTTCTCAGATGAACTGTTGATGGAATTGATGATGGAGTCATAGACACGATCTGTTTGATTGGTATTGTGAGAGATGCTGTTTTGGAGTGCTAGTTCAATACCTTGGATTCGGCTTCCCAGTTCCGATATTGCCTGTTGTTGAGACTGATAGTCTTTTGCCCTTGGGTCAGAAATGTAAATCTTTTGAATTGCACTTCTTGTATTCGTATTTCCGCCCCCTGCTAAGGGGGAGGTGCCCGAAGGGCGGAGGGGGTCTATAACCGGAGGGGTCTGTTTAGGAGTTGCTGTTGTCACAAGTGAAGGGGGTAAAATTATTGGCACTGTAATTATTTTAGGTTCTGAAAGTATAGCAAGGTATGAATTCCAATTTGATACAATTCCACTTGGCACAGATATAATTCCATTCCACAATGATGTTGCGAGTTTCTTTGTATCAGTTATTGAATTCTCAGCAGAGTTGATGATTCCATTTATGAATACTCCCCAGCCATCTGATATTCCATTTGAGGCTCCGAGGAATGAATCACCAACGGAAGCCGTAAGTTGCGAAACTGAAGGTACTGAGCTAGCAAGCGAATGTGTGGTATTAGCTAATCCGAGATTTTTTGTATTTGCAATAGTACTTGCTAGAGTTCTTGATAGAGTACTTGCAATATGATCGTTGAAATCTGAGATTCCATTTGTATAGGCGAGGACTCCATCGGTTAGATTGTTTTCTAGGCTATCTGCGAATTGTTTGTGAGCAGAAAAAGAGTTCTCACTGTTATCGAGAAGTTCGTTAGTAAATGTACTCCAGCCGTATGCAAGATCATCTGATGTGGAAGATAAAGTATTGAGAATGTTTAGAGTAAATTGTTTTGTGTGAATGAAAGATTCTTTTGAAGTAGATTGTAGTGAGTCACCAACGGAAGCGGTAAGCGAACGTGCGGTGGTAGCTAATCTGATATTTTTTGTATTTGCAATAGTACTTGCTAGAGTTCTTGTTAGAGTACTTGTGATGTGGTCGTTAATATTTGAGATTCCGTTTGTATATGCGAGTGTTTCTTTTGTTAAATTATTACTTATATTATCTGCAAATTGTTTGTGGAGAGAGAAAGAGTCAATACTGTTATCGAGAAGTTCGTTAGTAAATGTACTCCAGCCATCTGCGAGATTAGTGGACGTGGATTGGAGAGAGTCTCTAAAAGCAAACGAAGAAAATCCTATAAATAATAGAAATGTAAAAACCAAAATATTGCGAGTAGAAATATGTGAAAAGAATTTTTTAATTACCAACTCTTTCGTGGAGTTCTTGTGGAGGTTTTTCTGAGCAATAATGTACTTTTTAACCTCTTCTTCGGTAGTGAACCAGATCCCTCCTTTTTTGATACCTTTCATCTCGCCACTGCGTATCAAAAAACCAAGGTAGTCCTGAGAATACCCAGAAATCAGAGCTGCTTGCTTTAGAGAGATCACATTTTTAAACAATTGCATTTTATTTATAATTACAAGGATATCTCGGATGGCCGTTAAAATTGTTTTAATCATCTCGGCTATCCGAGATGATTATTCTTAATATCTCGGACGTCCGATATTTCCTTAATACTCTTTATATTATAGCAAACTGATAAAGTCATGCAAGAAAAAACACACCTAAAAGTGTGGATAACTTTTTGAGCCCCTCCTCCCCTTACTAAGGGGAGGATTGAGGAGAGGTTCTTAATTAATTAGGAACCTCTCCCTGCCTCTCCTTAGTAAGGAGAGGGGCTAAATTCTGAACAAATTTTTAGCGTTAGCGAGAATCATAGCCGCCGTTTCCCCTTCATTTAAGCCCTTAATTTCGGCTATTTTTTTGACTATTTCTTCCACATAAACGGGCTCATTCCTTTGGCCTCTATATGGCACTGGCGCGACGTATGGACTGTCGGTATCTGCCATGATTTTAGCTAGTGGTAATGCCCTGATAGTCTCCTCGTAATTTATCAATCTTTTGGGGTTTTTCTTTGGCTTATAAGTTATCACTCCAGCGAAAGAAATATAGAATCCGAAGTCAATAAATGCCTCTGCATCCGAGAGTGTCCCTGCAAAAAAATGAACCACCCCTCTTGGTTTATTTTTTACTTTTTTATCGAGTGCTACATTTTCTGCAGGTGCAGAAAATGTAGCACTGTTATAGTATTCCTTTAAAATTTCTAAGGCATCTGCATATGCGTTACGGCTGAGATCTTCTTCATTGTTTCTTATGTGAAGCATGAGAGGCAGATCAAGTTCACTTGCGAGTTCTACTTGTGCTATAAATGCAACTTTTTGTTTCTCTATACTCTCTTCATCCATGTGATAATAGTCGAGTCCACACTCCCCTATTCCTACAACTTTTTTATTATTCGCAAGCTCTCTATAATCATTCTCATTAAATTCTTCCGCTCTCGACATAAAACCTTTGCCTCCAATCTCACTATCATCATGATAAGATTCTTCTAAATGAATTGGGTGAAGACCAACGATTGCATAAACTCCTTTTTCATATCTATCTGCAATAAGAACAGCTCTTTTTGAAGTACTAAATTGACTCCCGACATTTATTACCCAAGTATCACCCTCAAGTGCACGAGAAATAACTTCATCCCTATCTTCTTCGAATGCTGTGAAATTTGTATGAGCGTGTATGTCGATGTATTTAGGCATTAGTTAAAACAAAAAATTAAAGCTCTATAAATATGTTTTCTTTCCCCATAGTTTTATCCTCGTTTAATCCAAGAACAACTTTTTCTCCTTTTTCATTTGTAATAGTTTTAATAATTACAACTTTATCTTTCATATACTCTACCCCACTTTTCCCATATTCAACTTGCTGTACTTTTAAAGCAGACTCTATATGATAGAAGTTATCCTTTTCTGTAATTAATTGTCGGAGTTTGTAATCTTCAATGCGTGACTTTTCAGCTTTTTGAAAAGGAGGTATTTTATAATTCTCTGTAATCAGTTTATTTACTATATCATCTTCATTTTCCAAATCAAACTGATTAAAAATTTGTCTAAAGGTCTTCAAACTAACTTCTTTTGCTACAGTACGTGCTTTCGCAATAAGTTTATCATGCTGAAGTATCTTGTATTCTTCTGTTTTTGATATCATTTTGCTTAGAATCTCTGTCTTAGTTTTTTCAAAAACCTTATCAAACTTATCATTTAAATAGTGAATATCAAAAACCTTACCCTGAAGTATAATTTTTACTTCCGTATTTGTCTGATCTGCAAGCTTCACTGCATCCTTTATTTTTTGGAAATCCTGAAGAGCCTCATCGGTAATCACATACGCGACTCGTTTTGGTAATTCTTTACCATCTTTATATTTAACAAGATCACTTTTGGCTGTCTTTTCTAAACCTGAACAAAGAGACGTAAACACCTTTTCGTACATGTTTCCATCTGAACGCATCGTCTTTATATTATCGGCAGCTTTTGAAGCAGTAGTTTTAATAGATGAATCTATTTTATTAGAGAAAAAGAAAATTTCTCCTGCCTTATCAGCATTCCCTTCACTACTGATCTTAAATTGTTCAGCCAAATATACTGCCAATGGCCCTGTAGAAGGGCTATGATCACAATAGGCAGACCATTCATCATATTGATCCAATGTTATCAAATGTTTGAATGATTCCACTTTGAAATCAACCTTGGCATAACGACACTCCTTCATTAATTTATCATATAAGGGTTTGTCATGTTTCTTCATTTCTTCAACCTCTTTATCTGTGTATTTTTCTCCATTAGGTTTACTTAATTCAGTTATCTTTGTATAACCTTTCTCTGGAATTACAACTTTCAGATTTTTTGCTAAATTATCTTTCTTCTCCATTTGAGTTTTAGACAATTTCGCTTTTGAAAAATCATGCTCTTTTACTGCTTCTTGTACAATCTTTTTTAAGGCTTCTCCCCTGTCTTCAGATAAGTGTTTATTGTTTTCGAGTGAAAGTGTTTTATTATCTGAACCATATTTAGTAGCTCTTTCATCACTTGAAGTAGAGATGGTTCCTTCTTCTCCCATAAACTTATCAAAATTCTTGCTATCAACTTTATCCAAGTATGAATGAACGGCTGCTTTTATCCCCTCTACATTGTGCTCTGATATAGTTGCTTTATCTACATCAAAATCTTGAGTTATATGTATAATAGAAACTGCCTTTTCTGTATTTTTATCAACCATATTCTTGAGATCTTCTGTCGTCACTTTATAAGTATTCTTATCACCATCTCCTCCTTCATGGTTTATTTGTTTAACAGTTTCAGTTTTAACCTTACCCTTACCATCATCTATCTGGGGTGTGCTCTTTTGCTTCTCTGCTGCTAGACTAGCCCCACCAAACTTAAAGGTTAAAATAATACTTAATGCAACTGCCTTTGCATATCTAGATGCGAACATTTTTTCCCTCAAAAATTTAAGGACACTACCTTTATTTGTTTCTTCTTGCTTAAAATATTCTCGTAATTTTACAGCAACATCTTTGGTTATATATTCAATTTCTCCATCCTTTATCCCTTGTCCGAAAAATTCTTGAGGTGTCACCCCAAATTCTTTTTTAATCAAATCTTTGGCCATTTTATCTGTTACAGTAACTCCCATTTCATCATATTTATCAAAAATATCATTAGTTCTCTCCACACGAACATCCATCGATAGAGAATCTTTTAAAACTTTTTCTTTTTTTATAGGAGTATCTAGTGCTTCTGCCTTATCGGCAACATCTTCGTTTATTATTGGTTTTGGGGGATATTCTTTTTTCATAAAATTATTTATTAACGTTCTTAATAATATTGATAAATTCACTTCTGACTTTCATTAAAAAATCAGGTTTACTATTTAAAATATTTAATGTTTTATCTTCATCCCCTGTTTCCATCGCAGGTATTAGCTTTTCAAACATCTCTTCTGCTTCATCACCAGGCAATAATAAAATAGAATCAACTAAAAATTGATTGAAATTCAAAAGGAGAGACATTTTGTATTGTTCGTGTCTGTCTTTATCGCTTAAATCCAAAGACAAGATATCAGTGGTCTCACGACATAATTCTTCTAAAAAATTGTATTGTATTAAAATTGGGGTAACTAAATAATCAGACATAAGATTAATGGATGGCTTTTAATATTAATGGTTTAATTGTAACAATAATTTACACTTTATACAAACAAGCAAAATATGCTCCAAAATTTGACTTATTTATGATTTTATTATATAGTTTTTATAAATTTCAGTAAATAGTACTCACAATAAATAAATAAATAGACAACATGAAAAAACTGATTTTGGGATTATGGTTAATGTTGCTCGTATCTGTTGGTTTTTCACAAAAATTGACGGAAACGATGGCAAGAAAAATACTTGGGGAAAGGTTCATCTCTTCACAAGAAGGAGGCTTCTCGAAGAAAGTAAAAATTCCTTTCCAAAAGGAAAATATCCAAGACGACCATTTGTCTTGGCTACTCCCCATCAAAAGCAGAGACGGACCAAAGTATATCCTGGTCCAAGCACGATACTCTGTAAATGAAGAGAAGGGCAATATCCTCAAGTATGAAGGAAGCAGAGGAAGTTGTTAAAACCATCCAAAGAGCTAAGAGAAGTTTCCCAAATGAAAAGACTATCCAATTCTTTGAAGTTAAAGACCATGAATTTATAAATGGTGTTGAATATCAAAAAATAATAGCCTGCGATTCTGGGAATTACAAGTTAGTTAACCTTCCACTTAACACAAGCATTGTGTTACTAGGTAAGAACTCAATTTCTTATATCCTGCAAGAGGGAAACCGCTCAACTGTTTTACTTGATATAAATGAGGAAAACATTGAGGAAACACAAGGTTATCCTGTGATGACCTTGTTGTCAAAATACTAAGCAAAAAAACCGGACATGTGCGCTCTCTATCCACTTTCACTACTTTGAATGGCTCTGTGGCTTGGATTGTTTTATCTAGTTCTCCTATTTTCTCCCAGACATAATCAATTGCCTTTTTCAAATCAAAAGTTTCGTATATTGCAAAATATTCTGTGAAGTCGGACTTCTCGGGTATCTCTGGGCACTTGTCTAAATACTTTTCAGATAGAGTTAAAATTCGAGATGAGAGATTCCCTAACCCATTCGCAAGTCCAGAATTGTAAGCATCCTTGAAACGCGCTAAGGTGAAGGGACTGTCCTCAAAGCTTCCAACTTCACGAAGAAGGAAATACCTGAGAGCATCTGTGCCGTATTCATTCACAATATCTTTAGGG
>JAPLXT010000027.1 GCA_026395935.1 Candidatus Nomurabacteria bacterium
CTTATCTGCCTCAAGGGTTTTTTTCTCTTCCTTCTCATCTACTGCTCCTTCATAATCAAGCATAAAACGCTCTGCAATAGCTTGCATAGTTTTATCATGAGCATCCTTATCTATATTTTCTTGAGTTGCATAAATATTCCCAGTATTTTTTATTTCTGAGGTAATTTTTGCTAATTCTTTATCTCTATAATACTTTTCAAAAAATGTATGCTTCCAAATTTGCTCCCCTGTGCGACTCCAAAATTCTTTTTTAAAATATTTTTTGAATCCCTTTAATTCTTCTGGATTCTTTGGGGGTGCCATATTCATCTTTGCATCGGCAGCATCACGAGCTTCTTTTTTTAATAAATCCTCCACATCAACAATTGCCACTTTCTGTCTGACTTTTTTTAAGGCTTCATCTTTAGCATTTGAGCTATTGTCTAAATTTTTGTCCATAAGTTTATAAAAAATAATAAATAATTATGATAGGTATGTGTCACGGAAAACAAGAAGTTCTGACGCTATTAGTTGTGGTAGGTCTGGAATATTTTTTAAGAAAAAGTTTTGCATTTCATCATCGGTAGCATTAGCCTCTGACATTTTATTAAATTCATCAATAGCATCTTCTGATAAATTAGTAATCATTACAACATTTACCCTCTCTTCTACTCTTTTTAAAATATCACTTTTAATTTGATCTAAAACACCTGGCTCAAGACCTTCATAATCTTTCTTCTCGCTGATAAGTTTATCAACAAAAGCTTTCAAATCTAAACTTTCACCTGCATTTTTTGTTTTGTCATTCATAAAAAATAAGTTAAATATTAATTAGTTTAATTATATACTTAAAATCAAACATATAAAACATTATTGGTATTATACCATATAAATATCTATTTTGTCAATATTATCTTAATCCGTCCAAACTATCGAACCATTACGATATATTTGACAAAAATACCTGATTATGCTATTGTATGCAAAATCGTCAAATTTGCTGAGTCTGCAGTGCTCTCGAGGGAGAGTAATCAGTAGGTGAATTTAAAAATTTCAAAAAAAATAACGATCATGACAACTAAATCAAAGGTGATTAAAACTGGTGGAGTCGTTTTATTAATGGCTTACGCCGCATGTATCCTTTTAGGGCAGGTTGGATCCCCCTTATTGCTGATCTATGCATCATTACTTGTTTCTACCTTTTGGTGGAACAGAGATGAAATCTACATACCTTTAGCATTTGCCGGAGCAATTCCAGTATTTGAATTCATCTGGATAGGATATAAAACAAATTGGTTTGATGTGGACAAATTTTTACCTACCCTAAAAACAACATCACCTTTTTTCCAGTCCGGTGGTTATCTGGGATACGCTTTTTGGTGCATTGCAATCCCATTTGGATTTTATAAGATCTATAAAATCTGGATGGAAAATAAATAATCCAAAATACATCCAGTTTAAGTTCTAGTTAAACCAAAAAAAGCCTGTCAATGATGGGCTTTTTTTATTTTAAATTTGTCGTCACAAGTATTTTTCTGCTGAAAAATCTCGCGACCCCGACTCGGCTCGACAGCCTCCGTCTCGGACAAGACAAAAACTTTATACTAATAAACTTTTTCTCTTGTCCGCCTTCTAGGACTCGAACCTAGGACATCAGAGGTATAAGCTCTGCGCTCTAACCAACTGAGCTAAAGGCGGATGGTTAGTATACATATACTACATAAAAAGCACTCTATTTGCAAACAGCTAATAATTAACTTAAAATACTCATACTGAATAGAATCTAATTTCAACTTGACATATTGTAATATTTATGCTATCATATAGGCAATCAGGATTGCTCTTTAATATTTGAGTTTTGTTTTTCGAGTGAGTCATTTTGTGCATCAATCCTCTTTTTGGTGCTTATAATAACTTACTCGAATTATTATCGGTGAGCTAGGCAATAATGCCGAAATAAAAAAAATAAATCAAAAATCAATGAAAAATTTATTAGCGATTATCTTTGTATTTTTTTGTGGAAATCTTTTTTCTCAATCGATTCAACCCCGATTCGTATCGGAACAGATTACGCATTTTAATGCTAATCCTTCCTACCACGAACGTAGCTCATATGCTGATACCTGGGCCTGGGGAACTGCAGTTATGAGTAATGGTACAAACGCGACATGGTTTGCATTTACAAACACTGATGCCTACTTTCAATTACGTTTTAACTGCCTTCTGTCTGCGGAGGAAATAGGCGTCATTGAACCTAGAAAAGATGACCTGCAAAGGAATTACTCTGCTTATAATGAAAAAGGTCTAGGTTGGATAGGTATCAGTAATGACTGGGCAATGGGAAGAAATGAAAAGCTTTTTGTTGTATACAAGAAACCTAAAAATGAGTACAAGAAAAAAACTATTGTTCCGATGTATCTGGTAAAGCTTATGCAAACCGGGGCATTCAAAAATCTAAAAGTAGAAGGTTATCTATAACCCTACTTCGCCTCTAACGAAAAAGAAAACCTCTGATTCGTTGGAGGTTTTCTTTTTCTTAATTTTTACTCCCACTCAAATCCCCTACCGAAACTAGTAAGAATGGTTCTTGCTAGTTTTTCTATTCACTAATTTTTTTCTTAGGTATTATTCCATTCGCCACTATTATCTCATTATATTCAGCCTGTTCGAGAGTCTCTACCTCTATAAGCTTATTTGCTATCGCATCTAATACTTTGCGTTTATCTGTAAGGACGGTACGAGCAACAGCAAAAGCATTATTCATAATCTTTGAGACTTCACTATCTATAAGAGCACTGACACGTTCAGAATATTCACTGTCGTTCACTCCACGGCCAAACATCGTACGCCCTCCATCACTTTCAAGCGCTATTGGACCGATCTCATCACTCATGCCCCACCTCGTAACCATTGCACGAGCGAGACTCGTCGCTACTTGAAGATCATTCGATGGCCCTGTAGTAATATCTCCGAATATCATTTCCTCTGCGACGTATCCACCCAAAGACATAGCTATATCATCTAGGAATTCTTTCTTACTCTGCATTCTTCTCTCTTCTAGTGGAAGCTTCAAAGTATACCCTCCTGTATTACCACGAGAAACGATGGAAACTTTGTGAACTGGATCAGCGTGAGGTAGCATTGAAGCCACAAGTGCGTGTCCGGCTTCATGGTAAGCTGTAATTTCCTTTTCTTTCTTGGAAAGTAAATGGCTCTTCCTCTCTGGTCCCATCATAACTTTCTCAATAGAACGGACAAGGTCAAACTGCGCGACTTTTTTCCTGTCTTCACGTGCAGCTAAAATTGCTCCTTCATTCATGATTGAAGATAAGTCAGCTCCTGAGAATCCTGGTGTGCGTTCAGCAATAACTTTCAAGTTCACATCTTCAGCAAATGGCTTCTTGCTTGAATGAATCTTTAAAATTTCTTCACGGTCACCGCGGTCAGGTAGATCAAGTACGACTCTTCTGTCAAAACGTCCTGGACGTAGGAGAGCTGGATCAAGTACGTCACCTCTATTCGTTGCGGCCATGACTATCACTTTTTCATTTGGTTCAAAGCCATCCATCTCTACAAGTATTTGGTTCAAGGTCTGTTCACGTTCATCGTTCCCCCCTCCAACGCCTGTGCCACGGACGCGCCCTACAGCATCAATCTCATCGATAAATACTATTGAAGGAGCAGCCTTTTTCGCCATTTTAAATAAGTCACGCACACGTGATGCCCCGACTCCAACGAACATTTCTACGAATTCACTACCTGAAAGGTGGAAGAATGGGACAGCTGCTTCTCCAGCGACAGCTCTTGCAAGCAAAGTCTTCCCTGTACCTGGAGCACCTGTAAGAATTACACCTTTTGGAATTCGTGCACCGATGTCTAGAAACTTTTTAGGATTCTTCAAGAAGTCTACAATTTCTTTCAATTCTTCTTTGGCTTCTTTTGCACCAGCGACATCTTTGAAAGTTACTTTATTGTTCTTGTCATTTGGATCTGTAATTCTGGCTTTGGATTGTCCAAATGTGAAAGCTTGCATTCCTTGACCTTTCACTTGACGAGTAAGCATCCAAATAAAAAATATAATTATAAATACAGGAAGCAAGAAAGGTAAAAGATTCAAAACTGTATACCAGAATCCTGACTCCGTTTTAATTTCAATTGGGGTCGCGTCTAGTTGTGCAGGTGTAACTCCATAATTATAAAAAGTCTGTGAGAGAGAACTTTCCAATTCTTTCTTAGCAGTTCCTTTGCTTTGGTCTTTGAAAGTAATATTTACATCACCACCTGAGACTACAATCTTCTCTACTGTTCCACTTATAACGCTTTTAGCCACGTCAGAAATCGTCATCTGCTTTATATCCTCTGGCTTCTTTGCGATAAGAGTATAAATAAGAGTAATACTAATAAATATAAACACTGCAATGATTATTTGGTTTGCAATGTTTGGTATTTTGGGCTGGTTTGGTTTTTTGTTTTTATCCATAGTTAGTGCATTATACACGCACGAGAGATAAAAATAAAGGTACCAAATCCCCCTCTCCTTACTAAGGAGAGGGTCAGGGAGAGGTGAATTAATTAAGAACCTCCCCTCATTCCCCTCCTTGGTAAGGAGGGGAGGAAATGCTAACATACAAATGTATGGCAACATATATAGACAACAGAAAAGCACACTTTAACTATAGCGTTGAAGAAACTTTCGAAGCCGGAATAAAACTTACAGGCCTTGAGGTGAAAGCTATAAAAAATGGTAGTGGAGTACTCAATTCTGCTTTTGTTATAGTGCGAGGAGGAGAAGCATACATAATGAATATGCATATTCCTCCATATCAGCCTCACAATACCGATCCCGGCTACGACCCAGATAGGACGAGGAAGCTTCTATTGTCTAAGAAGGAAATCAAAAGACTTGCAGATAAAGACTCAACAAAAGGATTGACTCTTATCCCCTTGTCATTGTATAGTAAGGGTCCCTACATTAAAGTATCTATTGCGGTTGCACGTGGAAAGAAAGTTTTCGACAAAAGGGAAACTATTAAGAAACGTGAAAGCGATATAGAAATAAGTAGAGAATATAAAGTTCGTTAACAAATGGGGATGATCGGCTTCGACGAGAGGAATCATCTTATATATGCATGTAAAGTACTCAGGAATCTTTTAAAACTTCTTGGAAAAGACTAAGTGCAAACAAAGTCGCTAGAGCGATAGTATCGCCTTTTGCTTCGGCATTCGGTATGCAATCCGCTTTCGCCCTCGCCTAATTTAGGTCTGAGCGATGTTCACTCTTTAGACATCCGATACAAAGAGTGGGCATAATTTATCGGGTTACGATTTTACAAATGCTTGATGTAAAGTTCTACAATTTAAAGCTCGTTATTTACCTTTCTTGTATGCTCTCTAGGGTAAATGGTTAAAACAAAATGAACATACTAAACATGTAGACTTCTATAAGATTCCCTCCCGCACGCGGGTTCGATTCCCGCCATCTCCACATAATGAGACTTCTTCGGCAAAATGCGCCGCGCGCTCGCGCGTGGTGACGTCGTGGAGGCAAACGGTTTCCGAATTGGGCTTTTGGATTAATGCGAATTCGGTGGGTGGGCAATGGGTGCATAAATGAGACGAGACACGGATTATCTTTTTTAATATCTAAAAACTATATA